>JBLMYS010000361.1:0-56380 GCA_050258415.1 Acidobacteriota bacterium
AGGACCTCTGCAGAAAGTACGAGTCCATTTATAACTCCCAGGCAGCAAACGATTATATCTTCTTCCAGTGGGACAGAAACTACATATATGCCAATGAAAAGACGACAAAGAAGTTAAAGCCAAAATTCATGCTCGAATCCAACCAGAGGAATTTTTCCATTCTTGGCAACATGGTGCCATTTAGAATAAAAGGCAATCCAGACTTGATAAAAGTAGGCTATCAGTGCGGATTCGGAAAGCTGAATTATCTCGGGTTCGGGTTTAGTGAATTTCAGGATTAGGATAGAAAAGTGCCTGCTTCAGCAGCTGGTATTTAGTTATTCCTGGTGTAGCGTATATTTAAGTAATCCCTGCTGAACTCCAAATGGCTGCTGCTTAAAACCTCAACAAAGCCGTCTATATTATCCAGTACTTCGTCAGCCTGTGTAAAAAGTTCGTCCAGCTTTATGACGGAATAATTCAGGAAGCAATATTTTGCCCTGTTTTCATCGAGGGCCTGCTTAAATTCCCCCGTCTTGCTTTTCAGGAACTGCAGACCGCTCCTGCTGACGTTGTACTCCTTTAGCTCCCTGCAGTATCTTTCGGCAAGATTGTATATAGATACGGCCTTTGCAATCAGGAGGTCCTCATTAGTGCTTAAAAGCTCTTTGCGGCCTATCTTTGAGGCGTTCTTAAGTTCTATGTTTCCCGTGTCTTTACTGAAAGAAGACAAAGCCATCCCTACAGCCGAGAGGATCATTATAAGTTCATCTTTCAGCTTTAAGATTTTCTGGTGCCCGGACTGGAGCTGAAAATTAAATTCCTGCTGCTTTTTTCTGATGTCTTCTATGATTTTACATAACTTTGAAGTGGAAAAGGAGAGTTCCCTGCTGTGAGCAACAACAGCCCTGTTCTCAACGAGAACCCGGGCTATGGAGTCGTATCTGTTTAATCTGTGCCTTTCAAGAGTTTTCATCCCTTTCTCTTTGTTTCTTTCATCTTACAAATCTCAACGGCTGCTTAAATGACGGCTATTCTGAGGATTTTCAGAAGAATTTTTCCTTTCTGCCCCTGATAAATTCCCTGCTGGCAGTAATTACGCCAAGAATAAGGAGTAAATGGATTGCACCCCCCAGAGTATAAGAGCTGGTCATCCCAATCAGCCAAAGAAAAAATAGTATAAAGAAATTCCACAACATAGTTTGCTCCTGTTTCATAATATCAAAAACTTAAACTCATCAATTACAGATGTAACAAAATAGCCTATTTAAGTCCTCATCGGTATAGGTATGTTTCTGAAAGTTTTGTAGGTGTTTTGCCTACAGGCAAAACGCCCTTATTTATGTGTGTTTATGCTGAAAACCCGTGGTGCAGCCTGAGGGGAGTCTGTGCGGCTGCCGTTTATTCTTAAAAGTGTGTCTTTGAGCACTCCAAGTGAACGCTGGCTTAAAAGATCAATTTTTACGAGCCCCATCTCCTCTATCGAATACATGTCCGGCTGCGTAATTATGAGCCCCAGCCCTTTATTCTTTGCATATTCAAGAGCCACATAGTTCGTAATAGGCCGGGCCGTTATGACAATACCGCTCGGGTGGACGCTTAAGTGCCGGGGAAAATCTGCCAGGCGCACGGCAATACGGATTATGGAGCGCCATGGTTCAGAGTTGAAATCCAGGGACTTTGTTTCAGGAAATTTCTCTGCAATATTCATGAGGTTCTGCGCGCCTGTCCATGGTATGAATTTACTATAGCGTGAGATCTCCTCGCTGGAAATGCCGAAGGCTTTTGCTACTTCCCTGAAAGCAGAGCGGGCCCTGAATGTTACGGTAGTGGAAATCATTGCCACATTGCCGTAGCCGTACTTTTCATAGATATATTTTACGATCTGGTCTCTTTCCTGCCAGGAAAAATCGAGATCCACGTCAGGGGGGCTTTTACGCCCGCGGTTTAAGAATCTTTCAAAATAAAAGTTGTGATAAAGGGGGTCCACCTGTGTAAAATCCAGGCAGTAGGATACAAGGCTGTTGGCAGCAGAGCCGCGTCCGATAGAGACCATACCTCTTTTACGCGCCTCCCTTATTATGTCCCAGATAATGAGGAAGTAATCTGTGTAGTTTAATTCCTCAATAACCTCCAGTTCATGCTGAAGCCTCTTTATGGCTTTTTCCGTAATAGGCTTATATTTTTCCTCAAGACCGCGGAAGGCAACCTTCCAGAGATATGAGAATGCGGTTTCTCCCTCGGGAAGAGAAAACACCGGGAATTTCTGAGTCCCCAGTTCAAGCTCCACATTGCAGCCTCTTACAATCTGCTCAATGTTCCACAGCGCCTCGGGCAGAGCCTTCCACAGTATTTTCATTTCATCTGCGGATTTCAAACAGTATTCCTCATCGGCTAAACTTTCCACGGGAAGATTATGCAGAGTGGAATTTAACCTTATGGCCGAAACAACCCTGTGCAGGAGATAATCTTCCGGTTTCAAAAAGTAAGACGGGTGCGAAGCCACAACCTGAAGGGCGTTAGCCCGGGCAAAATCGTACAAAGCTCTTGTTTTTTTCTTATGCCTGTCGGTTACAATAAGTTCAGCAAAGATGTTTTCTTTCCAGCATCTGCAGCCCTTAATCTTATTAAGTAGCTTCAGGGAGGAGGAAATGACGTATAAATTATTCAGGTCAGTACGGAATACATCTTCAAGGCAGAAATCCTCCTTCAGGTTTCTTGCCGTAATAAGTCTGCAGAGCTGCGAATATCCCTCATTATTTCTTGCAATAAAAATCGCGTTGATATCCGGATCATTTGGATCATCAATCGATGCCCCCAGTATCGGCTTAAGGTTTTCAGCAAGAGCCTTCTTTGCAAACTTTATGAGTCCGTACATATTATTCCTGTCTGCAAGGGCCGCATAAGTGCTTCCTGAGGCCTTTGCGTGCGCAATAAGCTCGTCCGGGGATATTGTACCCTGAAGAATGGAATAGTATGAATGATTATGAAGAGACAACATCAGAACTCATTTCCCCAAAAAGTTTGCCAAAAAAGTATTTCCGGAAAAAAGCATTTCCCGTATCAGTTTTTCCCGATAGCAAGGGCTGTATAGCCGTATTTATCCCTGAGCTCATTAACAGCGCTCAGCATTCTTTTTCTTCTTGAGACCTCAGCATCAAAAAGGCTTTCCTGCCCGGCAGCTTCGCAGAAATTGCTCAGGTGAATGCCTATTAGTCTTACTGCAACTCTTCTCTGGCAGGCTTTTGTAAAAAGGTCCAGCGCCGTCTTATAGATCACCTGGTCGTCATCGGTTGGAAGGATAGTTTTTGATCTTACAACGGTATTAAAATCGGAGTAGCGGAGTTTAATGCTGACGGTGGAAGTCTGCCAGTTATTGTTGCGGAGCAAATGGCAGACCTGCCCGTTGAGGTCGAAGAGGACCTTCTCCACTTTTTTCCTATCCGAGACATCCTCGCTGAATGTATTTTCTTTTGATATGCTTTTTCTTTCTGATGCAACCGTAAGGCAGTCGTTCCCCCCTCCGTTGGCCTTGTTCCACAGATCAAGCCCGTGCTTGCCGAAAGCTGTCGTCAGGTAGTCCGCCGAAAGCTTTGCAATGTCGCCCACTTTATAGAATCCCTTGCTGTTAAGCTCTCTGAGCGTAACTTTACCAACCCCGGGCAGAGCCTCAACAGGCATACGTCTTAAGAATTCCTTCTCCATTCCGGGCACTACGAAAGTGATTCCGCGGGGCTTCATAAAATCCGAGGCAACCTTGGCAATCGTTTTATTGGTTCCTATTCCGATTGAGCACGGAAGTGAAAGCTCACTTAAGACCTTCTCCTGAAGGAGTCTTGCAAGCACGAGGGGAGGCCCGAATGTCTTTTCGCATCCGGTAAAATCCATGTAGAATTCATCTACGGAAGCCTGCTCAATAAGGGGCGCGTAATTCTCCAGGAGCCTTTTTACTGCCCTGGAATAATTGGTGTACTCCTGATGATGCCCGTGGAGGTAAATTCCCGCCGGGCAAAGCCTGAATGCATCGCGTATAGGCATGGCCGAATGCAGGCCGTAGCGCCTTGCCTCGTAGGAGCAGGCGGCAACAACTCCCCTTCCATGCGGGTCACCCCCGACTATAACGGGCTTCCCTTCCAAAGAGGGGTCGAGTATGCGTTCGACCGATATGAAGAATGCATCCAGGTCCAGGTGAAATATTGTGCGCATTTTCTCAGCCTGCCAGAGCTATTGGAGAGAGCCTCGGGAAAGCCTTCAGGGCATTCAGAGGCACCGTAATTTTATTCCTTCCTCTTAGCATGTGCATCATTTCAAAAGCATTCACAATCCCGTAAGTACTGGGATGGTTATTCATTACAACGTAAATATCCTTCACACTCTCATAGATCTCTTTTATCTTGCTTTCAATTTCCACCAGCTCGCCTGGCGAATAAAGATACTTATACCTTTCACTTGCCTGCTCATAGGTCTGGTCTTTCCCGTAATTATGCACGGACTGTTTCCATGCTTCCACATTGCGTCCGTGGAAACGGAAGTATGCACGGCTATTGGTAATGACGGGTTCAAAAGGAACTGAGCGCCCGAGCTGGGGCTGGTCTATTGTGCAAAGCGATATATCCAGCTCATGCAAAAATTTATATGCCTCCTGATTGTTCCATGAGGAATGCCTTACTTCCACAAAGCGGTTATAGCCTCCGAAGATGTCGTTTAAGAGCCTTACGTGTTCAAGTGCCGCAGAGTTAAAGGCAAATGAATAAGGGAATTGTATTAAAAGCCCTCCCAGGCGCCCGGCGTTGGCAAGAATATCCAGGTTCGTCTGAACGGCTTTAACGTTTGCCCCTTCAAACTTCCTAGCGTGCGTAAAATCCTGGTGCAGCTTTACGGTAAAAAGGAAGTTATCGGCTTTCTCAACCTTCTCCACCCACCCTGTGGCCGCTTTGGGGCTCAGGTAAGCATAGTAGCTTGCATTGACCTCAACCATATTGAAATACCGGCTGTAGAACTCCAGCCAGTCAAAGCCTCCCGACTGTCCTTTCGGGTAGAAGTTCGGTACCCAATCTTTGTATGACCATCCGGCTGTTCCTATGTATGTATCTGGCATCAGATGTTCTCCTTATTCATGCTGTCTTCCTTTCCATGCTTCTGTAGACCCCCACTACCACGCCCGAGACCTTAAAGACGTGGCTTTTCTTTTCGACAATTATAGGGGCATATTCAGGATTTTCCGAATGTAGCTCAATGTGGTCACTTTTCTTGTAAAACCTTTTTACCACGGCGGCGCCGTCTAAAATGGCAACCACAAAGTGCCCGTTAGCAGGAGTTATATTTGGGTTAACTATAACATAGTCTCCGCTGAAGATATAGGCATCCTTAAGGCTGTCTCCTTTTACGCGCAGGAGAAATGAGTCCCTGGGCATCCTTGCAATTGTAGGGAGCTCCACCGTATCTATGGCATCGGGATATATTGTAAGGGGGTTGCCGGCTGCAACTTCTCCCAGCACGGGCCTGGGCACAAAATACTTGTCCTCAAGGGTTATTTCTATTGAACGGGAGAGCCTGGGATTTCTTTTTATGTACCCTTTTTTCTCAAGGGCCCCAAGGTGCTGTTGGACTGTAGCCCGGTTTTTGTAGCCGAACTTTCCGGCAATTTCTGCCAGCGTGGGCACTATTGCCCTCGTGGTCCTCTCTTCTATAAGGAAATCGAGTATCTTCTTCTGAATTTCTGTCAGACTATGCGGCATGACGCTCCCCCTGAAAACTGTATTTATTGAATATAGAAGGATAATGTATGTCTATTTCTATTTATACAACATTACCATACATCTGTATGGTAATGTTAAAAAAGAAAATATTATTTGTCAATATTGACAGGTATGTTTCTAAAAGAAAAATGAAATGATCGGCGTGAAATGAAGGGCCAACCCCGCCAGAGGCAGGGTTTATGAAATTTAGGATTTGTAAATTTTAGGTTTATGAAATTTTGATAGTTGTGAAGTTTTAGTTCAGATAATCTTTTCCAATGTTTCCATAACCTTGTCGCGCATAACCGGTTTGGAGATAAAGCCGTTAAACCCGGCTGCAATAAACTTCTCTTTGTCACCGGCAAGGATATATGCAGTAACGGCAATAACGGGAACGTTACGGTATCCGGGCAGGCGGCGGATTATCCTTAAGGCATCCAGGCCGTTATATTCCCCCTGAAGGTTGATGTCCATAACAATAAAATCATATCTATTCTCTTCAAGCAATGGCAGGGCAGCCTCAAAGCTGGCCACTGAATCCACATGCTTAAGGTCTTTCATCTGTACCCTGAAGAGTATCTGTGAATCAACCTGGTCCTCAACATACAGGCACTGCAGGCGTGAAAGATCAATTCCGGATGTCCTTGAATGCGGCTTTTCTTCTGCTCTGGCCCTGGGTGCAGTAGCAGTGCCCGGGAAGGCTTCCTTTATATCAGGATCAAACACCTTAACCGGTTCATCCTGCTTAAGAGCCTCTTCGAGACCATCTGTAATTTCACCCTCTTCAATTATATCCATATCCTCTTCTTCAACTGAAGAAACGTGTGGGGTATATTCTCTTTTGCCGGTCTTATCCTGCCTGAAATTCTCTTCCGGATCCGCGCTTTGAAAATCCTGTGTTTCATCACCTTTATTATCCGGCTTTTTATAAACGAGCGGAAAGAGGAATCCGAATTCAGAAGGCTCATTGGACCTTTTTACTACTTCGACTTTTCCCAAAAGCAGTCCGAGCAGGCGGCGTACCAGGCGGATGGTGAGTTTAGAGACTCCGAAATCCTTCTTAATATTTTGTTCCTCAGAGGTAAAAAGCTCAGCTATGTTTTCCAGGAGATATAGAGAAATGGAGTTTCTTCTGTCTTTTAAGCTTATCAGGCAGTATTGGTCGTCGTACTGGTAGGCAGAGATAAAAATACTCCCTTCCTTTGTTATACGCATAGCCATTTTAATAAACATCGCCAGGAAGGATTCCATGCGGTGCCTGTCGGTCTCAAAGTTCAGCGAAGTAGAGATCTTTCCGTAGTTGAACATAATTTTGTTTTCCGACATTATACGGCTTAAATCCTTCTGAAGATCGTCCACAATCTCTGTAAAGAAAACCCTCTGCGCATTAACTTCTACCCTGTTCTGTTCAATATGCGAATACTCCAGAACGGAATCCATGGTCTGCATAAGAAGAGTTCTGTTCTGGTTAATAATATCTATCGACTCCTTCTGTTCCGCTGTGGGTGATTCAATATTTTCAGTCAGCTCCTGAATAAATCCAAGTATCACGTTCATCGGCGTCAGGATCTCATGGAACATGCTCGACAAAAATCCCGGATCAATGCTGCTATGAGGCTTTTTCATTAAAGCATCCTCTGCGCACTCCGGCTTCGTATTATCTCCCGTATAATAGATTTCGGCTTCCCTGCCCTTAGCGGTTTGTTTTGTTCTTACAACCACGCTAAATGAGCTCACCTGTTCATCGTAGTCAAATACAGGAATTGCAACAAGGCTTACCTCCAGAAGAGAGCCGTCGGACTTTTTAAGTTCTGCATCAAGGCTAACCGGCTTTTGGGCTTTTGAATAGAAAATTGAAGTGTTTATTTCCGCCCTGTAGCTGTCGGTAGCCAGCGTGAGGAATGGACGCATATCCAGTTCAGCCCTGGAATATCCCAGAACCTTCGTAACCGAATCATTGACTTTGGTTATAAAGCCTTCAGGATCGGTAATAAAAATGAGGTCGCTTATATTATTAAATGCAGCATTAAAGAACTGGGAATTTTTCTCAAGCTCTGCTTTCTGCGTTACATCTCTTACGATATTGAAGTGGGCTCTTTTCCCCTGGTAATCGAATGTGGAGCGGCTAATTTCAACCAGGAGAGATGACCCGTCTTTTTTTCTGTGCCTCCAGGGACCGGTAAAGACCCCCTCTTTATTGCGGGAACTGGAAGTATCCAGAAGTGTCTGAATGTCTTCCGGGGCGTACAAATCCGTCAGATCCATCTGCAGAAATTCATGTCTGGAATAACCATAGACATGCAGTGCAGCCTGATTTACATCTAAAAAACGCAGGTTTTCGATGTCATAAATAAACATTGGTTCAGGACTTGTTTGCATTAAGATTTCGTACATCTTTTCCTTATTCCCTATTGTATTGCTGTTACCTGATTGACTGTGATCCTCTTCAATTAAAAGCAGAAACCCTTCCGGTTTACCCCTGTAATTATAAATTTTTCTAAAGTGAAAAACAAAAGGAATTACTTTTGTACCAAGTGTAATTTCCTTCTTTAGCTCCAGTTGGTCCAGAGTTGCCTCGCTATCAAAAAACCTCTCGGCCTCAGACTCCAGCCCCTCGGGCAGATACTGGCTTAAGGGCATTCCTGGATTAAGCCCCGGGATCTTTAAGGCAGCAAGATCACCGCTTTTACTTTTAATTATTCCGTCTTTATCTGCAATTATTAACATTTTCGGCAGGCACTTAAACGCATTTTCAATGAGCTCTGAATTATTTTCTTTTAGCGTGTCTGCGTAAAAATTTTTCTGTGAGACGCCCAGTGTAGCAATAACCTTATTATCCAAATCGCACAAAGGAAGTTCAATTATGCGAGATGCCTCACCATTTAGCTGGTAAAGTGGAAACCCGTTTCTTATTACGGTATTGGCAGTTTCCTTCATATACTTATCAACCGAAAGAAGCATTTCGCTAAAGTGCCTGGGCACAAAATCCCTTTCGTACTTTCCTTCGACCTGGCTTGGTTTAAGGCCCAGGAACTGTGCAAAAAGGAGGTTGACAAGAATATATCTGCCCCCGGCATCCTTCAGCCAGAAAAATTCATCCAGCCTGTTAACTTCATTTTGAATTCTGCTTTTGCCCAGAAAAGTAAAAGGGAATGAAGATTTAATCTCATCAAAGATTTTAATAAGGGCTTCATCTTTAATTATCTCCTTAAATTCCTTTGAGGAGAAATTAAACTCGAATTTCTCAGAATTTCTATCATCTTCATGGAAATAAAAGGTACATACGGCATAAGAGCTGCGCCTTTCATCTTCAAAAGAAGAAATAGACACTCCGGCTTCATTTCTTCCTCTTAGTCCAGGAGTAAGCTCAAGGCCCCCGGTTGTCAGAGTTCTTAAGAATTCTATACTTTCTGAGATCTTAAGTTTAACTATCCCGGAACTCTCAGGAGTAAAAAGGTCTGAAATATTCTCCAGGCTATGGTATTCCTGCCTGATGGATTCGCCTTCAGAATTCGCGTGAAGAATTCTGCCGTCTTTGTCCACAATGAAAGAAGGAACTTTCAGTCCATTTAGAATTCTTAATATGTCAGTTTTTAATGTCATAAATTAGTTTAACGGGGTCTCTCACCATAAGTGATCATGTACTGAATCAAACCAATGCTTCCCCCAAATAGGTTATTCCTTTGGTATTGTAACAGATATCTCGTCTGACCAGTCAGATTTTCCCTCTCCTGTAAAAGCCCTGATCCTGTAGGTATAAATCTGATATGCATTCATCTGTTTTGTGTCCTCGTAATGCCTGATGCTGGGAAGCAGGATGGCAAGCTGGGAATAATCACCCCAGCCCTTGCGTTCAATCTCAAATCCCAGAATGCTTTCAGAAGCAGCAGGAAAGATCCAGTCGATTTTTACTCCCGTCTTTGATGCCGAAGCAGTAAGGCTTATCGGGTGCGGTATCATGCTGTTTGAGCCTGTGGTGCCGATAATATTGCTGAATTCGGATTTGATGGTGTCTCTGTAAGCCCTGATTTTATAATAATAAGTCATGCTTTCAGAAGGCACCTGGTCGTTGACTGTAGTATTGTTTCGCGGAATAGCTGTATATACGATATGAAACTGACCATCCTGTCCATCTTTCCGCCATAATTCAAAGCCGTCCTCATTATTCGAGTTATCTTTCCAGCTAAGATTAAAAGCAGTATTACTGTTTTCAAACTTTCTTAATGAAAGGTCGGACGGGGCACTGGGAGGCTCATGGCTTTCGGAAATGAATACGCCCGTAATCTCCTTGCTTTTGGTAGAGTTCCCCCCACCATCGTAGGCTACTATATAGTAACTCGCTTTTGTGTTGGCAAGCGTAGAATCCACATTCCAGTAAATTACAGGATTTGTCCCGTCGGGATTGGGTTCGACGTGACTGACAAACTTCCCGTTGACGTAAAGCTCAAAGTAAGCTATCTTCTGGTCATCTGCAGCGCCATAGCTTATGGCCTGTTTACCGACAGTTACCGTATCGTTAACATCCGGCTTATAGATTTCCAGAGTGGGAGCCAGTTTGTCGGGCGAATTCGTCGAATCGGCGCAGCCGCCCAGCATAAAAGCCAGGAAAATTATACCTGTAATATGTAAATAAATATTTTTCATTTAAGCCTCACTTACGCCAGAAATGACCTTAATTTATTCTTTTTGTTAAGGCAGCCAGGGAATTAAATTGAAGGGCTGTCATAATCCACAAAATATGAAAAAGCATCACCGGCATCTATTTTATCAATTTTTAATCTCAGCACCTGGTTTTTCCGGTCAAAACTATACCTGGGTATTTTTGTTCCGAATATATCGGATGAGAGCTGAATGTTTGTCATATCCCTGTTCAGGTTAACCTGTACGATCACGTTGCTCACCTGAATATTACCGGGATTTGAGATTTCGACGGCAATCCTTCTTGAACTCCTCATCTCGGCATTAACTTCAAGATTGCTTTTTGAAAGCCACCAGTCCCTGACCTCAGGAGCAGTCGTTATCCATATATTCTTTTGCCTCATATACCTTATGAGCTCTCTTACGACATCCACGTACTGGGGCTGACACTGAAAATCTGTATGCATCTTAAAGATATAAAGCCCCCCTTCAAAAAGGAGCCTGTCTATATCCTCTTCATATGTATATACCTGGAATTCCTTTTCAGTAAGCCCGTAATTTCTTATGACCTCGTAGTCATCCCTTGCAGTCTTGGTAAAGGAAACTATTCTTTTGTCCCCTTTTATAATTGTCTTGGGCACTGACCTGTCGGTAAGTGAATCTGTAATGATATAACTATAGCCTGCATCAATCAGAGCTCTTACGGAATTATCGTCGTAAAGGCCGTAGAGCGGAACAGCTCCCTTTCCGGCATGTCCCGGCAATCTTGAAAGGCTGAGCCTGGACTGGTTGAAATGGTTGAGCTGTGTATTGTAATCGTAGAGCTTATTTACTGTGTCGTTTACCGAGGCAAGATATCCCAGGTCAACAATAGACCCCAGCTCGCCGTAATTGTGCAGATTACTTAGAATATCCCTGTGCTCATCTACTGCCGTGGGTTCGGCGAAGAATGCCATGGGCACTTTTTCGGAATTTATGATGCCATAAAGGTTCTGCACATTATATGCATTTGCACCTATAAAAGGCAGAATGATGGCTGCCGATTCATGAGAGTCGGGCCAGTCCCGTACAAAAGCCGTTGGTTCATAAGTAAGCCAGTTAATTGAATTCTGGAACAGCCTGCCGAAGTTGATATAATCTTCCTTCTGGCCGATTACTGAGTTCAGTTCAAATCCCATCCATACGAATCTTCCGTGGCCGTAGGTGCCGTAGGCAATTCCGGCGCTTTTACTTATTTCCTCTCTCACAAGCCCAAGTTCAGTCCTGAAGTTGTACCAGAAACTTACCTGAACGGTCCTTGGGTCGAGAATCTCGCACTCCATGGGTCGGTCCCAGGTTGCAATCTTTAGCGTATAACCGGTTGGTATGCCGGCCGTAAGCGGAAGTCCGCCTCTCAAAGTATGGATCTTTGTGTATTCCTCAGGTGTAATCTCTTTGGTAAATTTAAGGCCGAAGACTTCGCTGAAGAAATCCCAGCCTCTCCACTTTCCGTTATCTGAAAACGAGGAGGTTCCGCTGGTTGCAAATACGCTTCCCCCTTTTTCAATAAATCTTTTGATCTGGGAAACTTCCCTGTCGCTTAGGGATTTTGCCCCGGGCAGTATAAGGAGTTTATACTTGAAGTGTTCACCAAGTTCAATAGCCTGGTCGCTAATGACTTCGCTTTTAATCTTCGAGGACCTGAGGAAGTTTTTCCATGTATTGATATTGTCATTAAGCCAGGTACTTCCCTGCGGCAGGAGGTTTTCGGTATACCTGGAATACAAGATGGCAGCCGTAGGCTCACCATCTGAGCTTAAGAAGCTGAGATTCGCTCTTGTAGGCAGGATCTCTGAGATGTTATAGTTTCCGTAAACACCTTTTATGATAAATAGGAATATGAGCACTGCCGCGGTCAGTATAACCAGTCCCGTCAGCAGGATCATAAGCTGATTTACTTTTATCCTATTTACTGTTTTTATCGCCACTTTAGGTTTTCCCCTGTTTTGGTTTTGTTAACAGGCACGTAGCCTTCGGAGGTATATTTCATGAATTTCTTATTTGTCGGATTTTCATCAAATTCAGATTCAGGCTGTTGATAGTCCTGCCTTGAACGGACCTGCTGTGCAGATGTATGGCTCTGAGAAGTCTGCTGAGCAACAGGAGGCCTGAATTCAGGGTTCGGCCTCTGATACTGCTCTGGGTATGCCGGAGCAGCCTGCATTGCAGGAGTGCCCTGCGGCAATGTGGCCTGGTTTGGAGTAAAGATTTCAGCTTCTATATACCGCGGGGCAGGTGCGCCCGAGGTGCGCCCTTTCCTTTCACGCATTTTATATAGTATATAAGCTCCTATAGCCAGAATAAAGGTGCTGATAGTAGCAACCAAAATAATAAATGATAGTATCGGAATCAGTTCCATTTTGTACCTCTTGGTTTTTCAAAATTATCCATTTCCTATTCTTTCCAGTTTTCCCCAGTTCATCTCAATACCCAAAAACTCTTCAACCGTAGCCATAGCTTTCGTAATATCGATCATCAGAATAAAGATAAGCCTGTATATAAAAGCATAAGGAACCAGGCGAATATCCTCCTTTTCAACTGCCACGCAGTAAAGCGCGGTCATAAGATCCAGCAGCGCAATGCCCGCCCACCAGAATGCCAGAAGGTTACTCATTCCGTAAACAAGTGCAACCATTATAAAGAACAGGTTTGCAAATATATTCATCACCGGCCATATCAGGGCCTCATAAAACATTGACCAAAGTACGAGCGAATTGCCGAAATTAAGTGTCGGATTTAAAAGGTGTCTTTTGTGTTTCAGAATCGATTGCAGAATTCCTCTTGTCCATCTGTACCTCTGTTTCAGAAGCTGGTTTAAGGTTTCAGGAGCTTCTGTGTATGAGACGGCATTCTGCTCATAGTATATCTTCCATCCTGCGGCCATAATATTCAGCGTAAGATCCGCATCTTCGGCAAACGTATCGCTTGAGTACCATCCGGCATCCTGTATAGCCTTCTTCCTGAAAATGCCAACGGGACCGGGTATAATGTTTACAAGCTTTATCAGGCTTTGAGCGCTTCTGGGCATGTTAAGACCTTCCACATATTCCAGTGCCTGAAGGTCAGTTAAAATCTTCTTTCTGTTCAGGACTTTTACATTTCCTGCTACGGCGCCAATTGAAGGATCTGTAAAGTGCTTTATGCCGTACTTGAGCGTATTTGTTGAAAGCTGCGAATCCCCGTCCATGCAAAGCACAAATTCAGCTTTTGAATACTGTATTCCTGCATTCAAGGCCTTTGATTTTCCGCCGTTGGGTTTATTTATGAGCGATACTCTGACATTTTCAACCTTGCCTTTATGAACTCCAACCAGTTCCTCTGCCACTTCCTTTGTGTTGTCTGTTGAGCCGTCATTTACAACTATAATCTCATAGTTCGGATAATCCAGCTCCAGGAGCGACTTAACTGAATTTTCAAGCACCTTCCCCTCGTTGTAAACAGGAACTATAATGGAAACAAATGGGAAAAAGTCGCTTTTATTCTCCACGGTGTATTTGGTGATATAGAGATATGCCATTATCAGGGTTGAAAAATACCTAAACAGGAGAACAAAGAGGAAAATTACCAGGGAAACAATTGAAGAAAATACAAACAGGTTGCTGTATGAAAGGCCCGTTATCGGTAAAGTAATAACTATAGTTATAATCAGTAAAAAGGATACTATTCCCGTGGAAACTATCGTAGCCATCAGCTTATTGCCAGTGCCACTGTCTTCACGCGGTTTTTCAAAATTATCCAGGATAATTTTTCCGCACAGTATTTCCTTGTTTTTTCTCATGTTAGTTGTCTTTCAGTTAACAAAATGTCAATTGACTTTACATAATTTCCCAACTGGGTAGAATATTCCCTAAAACTTCATCCACATTAAATATTCAATTTTGATGCCAACCAAATTGACTGTTTTTACCATAAATACCATACAAAAGAAGGGTCCCCTGTTTCGATTTGAGACAATCTCAAGAGCACTGCTTCATTTTGGACAAGAGGAATTAAATGAAAATATTTTGAAAATACACTTATAATTTACATCATTGACCAATATAATCCTTAGAAAAAGATCACAATCTTGCACTTAGAGGATTTATATTTTATTTTAACAAAAGACAAACCAGAGGTTATAGTGGCTGGAATACCAAAAAGATATCAGAAATTTACGGAAGATTACCCCCAGGTTGCCGAAGCATATGAAAACCTGGGAGAGGCTGTCCACCAGGCAGGCCCGCTTGACGAAAAAACAAGGGCACTCATTAAGCTTTCTATTTCCTTAGGAGCCCGTATGGAAGGGGCGGTTCATTCACATACCAGAAAAGCCCTTAAAGCAGGTCTTAGCCCTGAAGAAATAAGGCATGCCGTTATGCTGGCGCTGCCTACTCTGGGACTTCCTTCCACAATGGCCGGGATGAGCTGGGTGGATGATGTTTTGGAGGCAAAGGATAAGGATAAACCCGAGGCCCTAAAGGTTCAACCCTAAAGAAAGATGCTTAATAATTTATTCGAGCTTTTTATATCTTTTTTGAAGGTCGGCGGTTTTTCCTTTGGGGGCGCTTATTCACTTATTCCGCTCATAGAGGCCGAAGTTGTTCAGAAACACCAATGGCTCAGCCATAACGAGTTCATTAAAGTCCTTGGCATGGTGGAAGTGGTTCCTGGGGCAATATCAATTAAATATGCGACCTATACGGGCTACAAAGTTGCCGGAGTCTGGGGGGTAATTGCAGCAAACCTGGGCAATATGTTCATGCCCGTTGCCCTTATAAGCCTGGCAGCATATTTCTACAGCCTGTTTGAAAAGAATAAATACATCTTTAAGAGCTTTGAAGGGGTAAAGTTCGCCGTCATTGGAATGATCATGGCAATTATGGTCCGCTATATCTTTACGAGCTTTACGAGCTGGAAGGGTGTTCTGTTCATTATTCTCGGATTTGCCCTTACATACTGGCTGAAACTCCATCCTATAGTAATTGTGCTTGGTGCGGCTTTGGTGGCTTTACTGGTTCTTTAATTATTAAAGTTTTTTGATGTAAGACTTTTTGGAAAAAATATGTCACTGGTGCTTAAAGACAGATTCGGCAGGATTCACGATTATTTAAGAATTTCCCTTACCGACAGGTGTAATTTCAACTGCATCTATTGCAATCCTCAGATTGAAGCCGCAGAAAAACTGGACAAAAAAGAGATACTGACATTCGGCGAGCTCCTTAGACTTATCAGAATCTTCACTACGGAATTTGGGATAAGGAAGATCCGCTTTACAGGCGGTGAACCGATGGTAAGAAATGACATCATTAAATTTTTTGAGGCGCTCTCCCCTATTCAAAAACAGACCGGGTTCGAATTTGCAATAACAACTAACGGAACCCTCCTTGAAGGTAACCTCCATGCACTAAAAAATGCCGGACTCAACAGGGTTAATGTAAGCCTTGACTCGCTCCGCCCAGAAGTCTTTAAGTATATTACAGGCTCGGATAAGCTGAACCAGGTAATCAGGAATATACTCTCCCTTGAAGAAGAAGGCTTTAAGAACATTAAGATCAATACTGTGGTAATAAGAGACATCAACGACGCTGAGGCCGCAGATTTTATAGAGTTTTTCAAGCACCGCGATATAACCGTAAGATTCATTGAGTTCATGCCTTTTCAAAATAATGGCTGGAAGAAGGAATCATTTGTAAGTGCTGAAGAGATAAAGGAAAATATCCAGAAACGATTCACTCTGAATAAAACAGAGGACAGACTTCAGATTGCAGAGCTCTATGAAGTAAAAGGCTTTAAGGTAAAGACTGGTTTTATTAGGCCCATCTCAATGCATTTCTGCTCTGAGTGCAACAGGCTCAGACTTAGGGCAAATGGAAAGATGAAACTGTGCCTGTTCGATCCCGCGAAAAATGAAATTGACCTGAAAGAACTCTTGCGTAACGGCAGCAGCAATAGCGACATTGTTAAGTTAGTTTCTGAATCCTTAAACCATAAAGCAAAAGAGCACCCCGACATTTACTCGCTCGCTTTGGGAAATAATAATTCAATGCAGAATATCGGAGGTTAGCCACTATATGAACAGCTTTTCACACCTGGACGAATCGGGCAGGGCTAAGATGGTAGACGTAACGGAAAAGCCCGATACTGAACGCACGGCAATTGCCTCGGCAGAAGTGCTCCTTACTGGCGAGATCTTTGAGAAAATTAAAAATAATGAAATTGGAAAGGGAGACGTACTAACTGTAGCCAAAATTGCAGGAATTCAGGCGGCAAAGAAGACTTACGAGCTGATCCCTTTATGCCATAATATATTTATCTCGAACGTTAAACTCTCTCTGGAATTAAATGAGGCAAACAGATCCGTGATAATTACCGCAGAAACAAAAACCGTCTCCAAAACAGGCGTTGAAATGGAGGCACTCACGGCAGTCAGCGTTGCGGCTCTAACGGTCTTTGATATGTGCAAGGCAATCAGCAAATCGATGGTGATAACAGACATTAAGGTACTTTCAAAAAGCGGGGGCAAGAGCGGAGACTATAAGCATGGGAAATGATAAAGGTAGAATAATCGCAATTTCCATCAGCACAAGAAAAGGAATACCAAAGGCAAATGTGCCTTCAGCCAGACTCGTTGAAAACTTCGGCCTTGAAGGGGATGCCCATGCCGGCAACTGGCACCGTCAGGTAAGCCTCCTTGCCCTTGAAAGCATCGAAAAGATGAGGGCTAAAGGGCTTCCTTCACTCCGCCCCGGCGCATTTGCTGAAAACCTTACTACAGAGTTCTTAAACCTCCCTGTTATAAAAGTGGGCACCAGGATTAAAATCGGGCATGAGGCTGAAATTGAAATTACACAGATAGGCAAAGAATGCCACACGCACTGCGCCATTTATCAAAAAACCGGCGACTGCATTATGCCAAGAGAAGGTATTTTTGCCAGGGTGATTAAGCCGGGTAAGATTTTTATTGGCGACGAGATTCTGGTGCTTAATGAAATAGAAACAGAGCTAAAAAAAGAGCGCCAGGAATATTAATTATTCCCGGCACCCTTTTTATCACTAACAACCTTCCTTTTTCTTTCTTGGTGAAGTGACTCCTCCTCCCTGCCTCGGTGATTCCGGGGCCTGCAGTTTCGGCATTTCAGTTTTTTGCCTTACTTCACTCTCCTGACCTGAGGACTGCGGGCTGCCACCAAAATATTTACTTACCTCACTTATCTTTTCGAATTTCGCCTGCTCCTCAGGATTTGTACCTTCGGCAAGCTTCGGGAAAAGAATTTCCTCTTTCCAGGCTTCCATGCCTCCCGACAAAATGTAGACAGCCTTATAGCCTTTGCTGCGGAGTAAAAACCAGGCCTGGGCCGATTCCATTTCGCTGCCGGAATATAAAACTATCTTTTCAGTTTTCTCCAAAGAAGAATTCTGAAGCTCCATTATGCTTAGGTTCTCAGCCTTTGGTATACGGTATTCGTTATACTCCTTCTCCGTGCGCAGGTCAATAAGCCTGAAGTCTGCCTTATCCTTTATTAGCCAGTCAGCAAGTTCATAAGGGTCCACTTTAGTGCTCCTGCTGTTGGCAGCGAAGGCAACTTCTTTTGTGTTTACCGGGGTAAATGCGTGCTCGTATGGGTTAGCGCCAAAAAGAGCAAAAAAGCCCAGAAAGAAAGCAATCAGAGCAAGCCTTTTTTCTACGGGTAAATCGCTGAAACGTTTTTTCATTTTTTCTCCTCCCTCTTTTTAGCCATCAGCTTTTCTCCCCACTCTGCTGCCATAAATCCGCCCAGAGCCATCAGCACAACAAGAAATACAACGAGCCCGTATGGCAGGTTAAAATACTGCGGAATGGAAACGCGTCCCATATATGTTGAATTAACAAAGCCTTCGATGAACGGGAAAATTTCGTCGAAAATCAGAATTCCAAGTGCAACACCCACTACATACATCATTCCGTCCAGGGCTCCGCTTGCAAATGCCACGACGCCCGTTCCGGGACAGTAGCCCCCGATTACAAACCCCAGTCCCAGAATAAATCCTCCCACTATCTGAGGTAAAAGGTATGTATCTGTCATATACACAAGTGAAATATCCAGCCATCCAATCCATGAAAGATAAAAAACACCCAGCATAGCCGTTACAATTGCACTGAACATTACCTTAAAGACTCTCATATTTGTAAAATAGAACTGAGAAGCCAGAACTTTTGCGCTTCCAAAGCCTGCTTTCTCCAGCACGAAGCCGAATCCAATGCCTATTATAAAAGCCATAACCAGGCTTACTTCAGGACCGAAAGCATCAAACTTAAAAAATGGTAAATTCATATCCACTGCCTCCTCATAAAATAGGCCAGAGCATATGCGCCGGCAAAAACTGAAAGCATAAATGCCCAGCTTCCAAGATTAAGTAAAGCGCCTCCTGTAAGGGCCTGCCCGCTCGTGCAGCCGCGCCCTAAACGCGCACCAAGTCCCATGAGGGCTCCTCCAATAACCGCATACATGAGCCTTAGCTTACTTGTTACGCGGGGACCCTTTTCAATTCTTTTCTTCAGGCGTCCTGAAACAATGCCTGAGATGAAACCTCCGACAAACACACCAAGCACCTCAAAGACAAGCCAGTCCTTCAGTGGGCTTGCCGTGCCGTCGCCAAGGTAGCTCTTTAAGGCCTCATTGCTCTGTGCATGCCCGGGGGCAACGGAGTTTACTCCTACAGATACAATCGTCGAGAACGCACCTGAGGCTCCAAGGCCTCGCCCCATTATTACAAAGGCGGAAAGAAGTACCAGCCCCAGTGCCGCTCCTGCAACATAGGGGTTCCAGTAAGGCTTTACCGGCAGCGTTTCCTCCCGGTATGAAAGGCCGGCCTTATCCTCCAAGGCAGAAACTTTTTCGGTCGTTGTTAACATATTTATTTTCTCCTTACTTAAAATGTGCATTAAGATAGTGGCTGTACTGCCCTGCGTAAACTATAACGAACCTGAGCAATAGCCCGCCAAAGATTACCATTAAGGCTGGAATTGCCGAATGCCTGACTTTACTTTTAAGCGTCAGCACCTGGAGTAAAAATGGAATTATAATTCCTAGCCCCACAACAAACACCCAGAAAGTGGCAGCATAACTGCCCGATAAAATCAGGGATGCAGCCTCCATGTGCGCCCGGTCTGAGGTTACCAGGCCAAGTATCAGCATGATAATTACAAAAAGCTCAATCAAAAGCAGCGCATTGTCTGCCTTAAGAAGGAAGTGCTTCTCCCCGGCATTTTTTGAGACGAGATGCACAAAAGCTGAGGCCGAAGACAGCCCGGAGACCAGAAACAAAAGCCACAAAGAAGATGAATTCCAGAGCGGCCTGGCGCCAAGGGAGCTTAAAAGTATTCCGGTATAAATGCCAAGTAATGTTCCAAGCAGCATGTCAGCTAAAGCCATAACTTTTATAACTTTTTCAGATGACTGCAGCGTCTCTGAACGGGCCTTCAGGCGGGGCCAGACGGCCTTGAGTAAAAGCGGAGGATTTAATATAAGATTCATCATGAGGGCCAGATAAACAAGTATAAGTATCCAGGCTCCCCAGGACATGGGTGAAGTGATTCTGAATGCCGTATAAAGCCTCCAAACAAAAAGCTTATGCTCAAGGTCCAGAAATAGTGCCAGCATGCCCAGGCTCAGGAGTATCAGGCTTACTAAGGGCAGATAAATGCATGAGCAGTCTTTTTCCTTAAAACGCCCCTTTAGCAGTGAATAACCGGATATTATCATTAGACCTGCTACAAGTCCCCCTATGAAGAGATAAACCGGAATCTGCCAGCTCCAGACCTGAAGGAAAGGTTCAATTAGTTCATTATGTCTTGTTGTTGTTAATTCTTGCATATCGGGACCTCTAAATTAAATAGTAAACTTGAGGTTTCGTTCCGGCCTCGTCTAAAAGCCTGTGGCTCAGGCGGGAGCTTAAAATTTTGCTTATTTCACTTTCAGGATCCTCAATGTCACCAAATGTTATTGCGTGCGCAGGGCATACTTCACTGCAGGCTGGATCACTTCCTTTTTCAACCCTGTGGATACAGAAGGTGCATTTATCCACGTAGCCATCAGGATGAACATAGCGCGCGTCGTACGGGCAGGCAGCGATACAAACCTTGCAGCCCACACACATGTTATGTTCAACAACAACAACTCTTCCCAGGTCATTTACGTGGCTTGCACCCGTAGGGCAGGCTGCCACACAGGGAGGGTTGTCGCAGTGGTTGCACCTTTCGCTCCGGATTTCGAGGCTAAGCTCGGGGTATTTCCCTTTCAGATCCTGAACTATCCAGGCCCTGTTAAAGCCCACGGGAATTTCATTTTCAGTTTTGCATGCAACAACGCAATCCATGCAGCCCACGCATTTTTTTGTATCAATGGCCATTGCAAATCTTGCCATCTTATGCCTCCGGTTCCATGGTTACGAAATTAACATTCATTCCTGTAGCTCCCATTATTGGATCGGTTTTATATTCAGTAATAAGTTTCGTGTCGCTTGCCCCTTTCAGGTACGGCCCTTTGAGTCCTTTTGCCCAATGCCCAAACCCGTGCACCATGTAGACACAATCAGGCCTTATTCTCTCGGTTGCCTTGACCTTAATTCTGTTGCTGAGAGTGCCGGTCTGGTTCTTAAGCCTTACATAGTCCCCCGACTTAAGACCGAGGCGCTTTGCCACGTCAAGATTTACCCAGAGCTCATTTTCTTCCATCATGTCAGACAGGATCCTGTTTGACTGCGTTCTGCTGAAGGTGTGGACAGGAGCGCGCCCGAATAGAAGCCTGAAAGTGCCCTCGGGAGCTTCCTGGGGAGGCGTGAATTTTGGAACGGGGTCAAATCCTGCGTCTTTTAGCTGCAAAGAATAAAATTCAATTTTCCCCGACGGAGTCGGGAACTCAGCCGGCACGCCTTCATCAAAATAGACCGGAGGCTTCTGGCCGTTAATTATTCCTTTTCTCTTAAGCTCGCTTAAGCTGTAGCCCGCTTTGGACAGCCTGAAGTCTAAGTACTCTTCAATGTTGTTCCAAGGGTAGTAAGCCCCGAGTCCCAGCTTTTCAGCTAACTTTTTGGCAATCCACCAGTTGGGCTTCTGATCACCCGGAGATTCAACTACAGGCTGCCTTAAGGCAATAAAAGGCTCTCGGAAGAGCTCCACGTTTATATCGTCAAAACGTTCGAGATAAATTGATTCAGGCAATACGACGTCTGCCCAGCCGGCCATCTCACTTGGCACAATGTCAACTACGACCAGGAGCTCAAGGTTCTGAATTGCGCGGACAGTATCCTCCACATTTGGAAGCGCCTGCATGAGGTTGACGGCATATGTAAACCACCCTTTTATAGGATAGGGATTGCCTGACAATGTGGCCTCACGTATTCCTGTAGTTATCTGTTCAACTGCAAAGGGATACTTGCCCCCGGGGTTATCAGCTTTTCCCTTTTCTGTTGCGGGATAAGGAGGGTATGGGTAACCCGGGACATTCAGGCTTGCTGGCGTAAAGAATCCTCCCTTACTTCCCCAGCTTCCAAGGAGCGCGTTCAGGAGTGCTATTGCACGGCTTCTTTGCGCGTCGTCGCCATACCAGGCCGACCTTCTCCCCGGATGCACAAGCGTGGAAGGCTTGTAACGCGCCATCTCACGCGCCGTTTCCCTTATCACTTCAGGTTCAATTCCTGTAATAGGATAAGCCCATTCGGGAGTATATGCGCTTATCTCAAAGGAGAACTGATCAAATCCGAAACCATACTTTTCCACGTACTCCTTGTTGTAGAGGTTTTCTTTTAAGAGGACATTCATCCACGCAAGCAGAAGTGCAATGTCGGTACCGGGCTTTATGGGAAGGTAATACTTTGCCTTTGACGCGGCAGTTGAAAACCTTGGGTCTACCACAATAACAGATGCCCCGTTACCAACGGCCTCGGCAAATTCCTGCACCTGTGTGTTATGCATATTTTCTCCCAGGTGCGAGCCTATGAGCACTATGCATCTGCTGTTTTTAATGTCTGTCCTTTCGGGGGATCCCACATCCTCACCGAATGTGAGCTGAAAGCCGACGTCTCTTGGGCCACGGCACTGTGCAAAAGACGGCGCCGCCATGTTTACTGCCCCGTAGGCCTTCAAGGTATGCTTCAGGAAGCCTCCTCCAATGCCGTGGCTGAAATAGGCAATTGCCTCAGGACCGTACTGGGATTTTATCTTCTGCATTTTTTCAGCTATATAGCCTAGCGCCTCGTCCCAGGTCACTTCGGTCCATTTTTCCTCCCCCCTGTAGCTTCGCCTTATAAGCGGGGACTTCAGCCTGTCGGGATCCTTATGCATGCCAATGCCCGCAGTACCGCGCGGACATAGCCTGCCGCGGCTTAAGGGATCCAGTGGGTTGCCTTCAATTTTCCAGAGCTCCCCGTCTTTTAAGTAGGCCATGGCGCCACACTTCCAAAAACACACGTCACAGAAGGTCGGGACCTTCCTGATCCCCTTTTCCTTTGGAACTGAAGTTCCATACTGTTCCGCTTTTTTTACAACAGCATTCAGTGAAGTGCCCGCCGCCGCCGCAAGGCCAAGAGTGGCACTGCTGATCTTCAGGAATTTTCTTCTGGATATTGGATTCATTCTCTTTCCCCGAGATTTTTTATGGATTCCTTTATTCGTCCGCATTCGGAAAAATCTTTATATACCGGGCACTCCCGGCAGTTCCTGTTTTCACATACTGTACCCGGATGTTTTTCACTCCAGCAGGGTTTATGATTCTGGCCGTATGAAGCGCATTTGGCTCTTTCATCAGGTGAGCAGC
Organism: Acidobacteriota bacterium; assembly: GCA_050258415.1. Classification (GTDB taxonomy): domain Bacteria; phylum Bacteroidota; class Ignavibacteria; order Ignavibacteriales; family SURF-24; genus JAAXKN01. Next base: position 23,168 of record JBLMYS010000361.1, read on the forward strand.
CTACAATATTCCAGCAAGGAATTAACGAATAGATCATCTTTATTCCGTTAATGCTGATCTTGCTTTCATTGATTGCGCGCCTGATGCAGTCGATGCGCTCAAGGTCGTTTTTTGAGAATAGTCTGTGACTGGTAGATTTCTTAAAGGGAATTATCAGGCCTTCACGCTCATACATTCTTAGGGTCGGGACCGAGACTTTAAGCAGTTCGGCAGCCTTACTGATCGGAAACAAGGGTTCGTCGTTGTTGATTTTCAAACTCATAGTATTCCCCAATACTTTATATTTATAAATATCAAATATTCTGCCAATTATAAATATCAGCTTTCACATCAAGTTTGAAGAGGAATTTAAGACTGCCGGGATGGCAAGTTTTTTACAATCGGGAAAATTAAATGAGGTTTTTACACTTTTGAGATTAATGAGACATACTATCCCGGATTCTTCAGCGCCAGGAAGGCAGAACGCATTTAGGACTTAGCCTTGAAAATGTCCTTCCAGGGTCAGAAAGAAGGCTGCTTATAACGCCAGATTCCTTTTTATGACAGGTAAGACAGGCCCCGACGGTTAATATTTTCTTCTGTTCATCTACTGTAAAAGGCCTTGCTCCCTTGCGTGTTGAGGCGTCTGTCTTTCTTGACTGTAAAAATCCCACCCATGCATCCATCGGGAGGCCGTCTGAACTAAGGTGTGGATACTTAGCCTTAAATTTCCACTTCCCGGATGTGCCCTGCTGCTCATAGGTAAGTTCTCCCCTACCGAACCCGATTGCTGCGGGGTTATTGTGGCACGACTCGCAGCTTCTGGCACTTCTAACTATGGTATGCGAAAATGCGGGCGCATAGAGCCTACGGAAAAGATCCTCTTTTTTTGCTCCCCTCGAGAATGCGGACCTGTCGATTGAAAGAACCATGCCCGGAATAAATGTATCAATTATTCTTTTCTGATTTCCTGTCTTGTCCTTGATGAGTCTAGTTCCAAGCACCGGGCTGTCGTGCAGCATTTCACCGGGATGCTCAACCCAGTCACCCTTTGTATCAACATTATCAAGCAGGTCGAATCCTTCCTGATTAGGGTCAAATGCCGTATGGCAGTTCAGGCATTGTGGAGCCCAGGGAGAGTGACAGCTGCTGCATGAAAGCCTCCCGTGAGACTTGCTTTCAAGACATACCCCCAGGGGAGCCTTCAGTTCCAGTGAATCACTTTTGTCTTTTCCGATGAGAAAAGCCTTTTTATTCCTTACAAGAGTATTGGTAAGAGGGACTTTTCCTTTTTCTGCAAAAAGGAATATGCGCCCTTGCCTATTGGCATTTCTTAAATAGGCAATTTTTCCTGATTCAAAGTCCAGCTCTTTAAGGCTTACCTGGTTATCAAATGAAGTCCTGTGGCAATCCGTGCAGCTAATTTTTACCTGGTCCTCCTTATGCTGGTAAGTTTTTCCGTCCCCCATAACCTCCATTGATGTATGGCAGTCGATACAGAGCATCCCTTTTTCAAAGTGGATGTCGGGAGTTATCTCGTGGAAAACTCTGCCATCCTGAAGTATCCTGTAACCCTGTTTTCCTATTACCTGTTTTGGGGCGAGGTTTGTTTCATACCACCCTTCGTAGCTAGTTGAAATGCGCCCTGAACGGCTGTGGCATCCAAAACAATGCTCGTCGGTAACTTTTACCGTTAAATCAGGATGATATTCAGGAGACTTTATTTCCATGCTGCCATCTCTTTTAGCCTGATAGATGCTCAGGCCCTCGAGGGCTTCTTTGCCATAGATAAGATGACAGGAATTGCATCCTCCTCCACGCGACAGCTCAGAGACAGGCCCAAAGTCTTTTTTCTCTGCACCAATATGACATGACGCGCACAAATTCCGCAGGTGAACGCCGGCAGGTGAATAACCTATATCTGTAATCCTTTCTGAACCGGAAGGTGTAGTGCTTTCCCCAAATACATACTTATCCACACTGACAACCCCCATCATCGTTGTCATGATGGAGTTTTCAACTCTTGGAATAATCCCGGGGTGACAATTGGAGTTTCCGCAGCTAATGCCTGCGGTTGAAAGATTTCCTGGGATTAAGATCATATTCCTGTGGGCATCGCGCTTTTCAAGTGCAAAAGGATTTCCGCCATGACAGGAAGAGCACCCTATGGAAGCCGGATTGTGTGAGGAAGAAAAACCTTTTACATTGCCATGACATACCAGGCAGCCTTCACGCCTTCCAAGGACTGTCGGAATGTCTGAGGATTTAATATTTAATGAGGCAAATCCCGAGATGTCTGTAAAAGGAACAAGCCTCAGGTTTAATAGCGCGGGATTTTTCCAGGGTGCCGTAAGCTCCCAGTTTTCACCCCTGAAGAAGAATCCTACGATAATGAAAACACAATAAAAGAGGGCCATAATAAGTAAAAACTTTTTGGCAATTAGCGACTTCTTCTCTTTGAGCCTGGGGAGAATATAAAAAATCACGAACAAAACAGCCGATGCTGCAACTATGATTAAAGGCGTCTTAAGCCAGTGAAAAGCTTCCTGGAGCCCCAGGAAATACCACGGCCCTTTAACTATGGGACTTAAGTTATCGTGTAGCCCCGGAGGAAGAATATATCCTGCCAGGACTACTAAGGGCAGGAGATAAAATATTATTGCCAGTTTCGGCCAGAACTTTCTTGCATGCTCAATAATTACTATCCAGAGGAAAATAGTGGCCGTTGCAATGTGATGCACATAGAGTATCTGAAAGTCCTTAACCCCTCCTAAAAGCGAGTATGAGATCTGAGAACCAACATATGGAAGCTTTTCCAGGAGTGAGTTTATAATCCTATAGGCCTGAAGGCTGTCGGCATCCCCTTTTAGTATAAATCCCGAAAGCATTACAAAGAAGCTGACCGGAATGGACAACGTCAGGCGCAGCCAGACACCGCTTTTTACTCTTTTTTCCGTAAAGCGCTTAAGATGATCGTACGAATGCAGAATTAAAAATATTATGAACGCCTGAGCGCTCCAGTTGTGTATATTTCTGATCAGGACAGCTGCCGGATCGGTAAGGAGCATTGAGGAAACGGAATCGTACGGGTTCTTTACATTATAAGATACTGCAAGAAGAACGCCTGAAACAGCAGCTATTATAAACGATGCAAATGCAATTTCGCCAAACCCGGAAGTAAGCTTTCCGGAAATGGTTTTTATGCTTAGCCGTTTGGGTTTATCAGTCTTCTGCATATACGGTAATTCCGCCATCTGCGTCTTTTGCAAAACGAAGCCTGGAAAGGGGCCTGGAGGCAGGACCCTGTACAGGCACACCATCTTTGGAGAACCTTGAACCATGGCACTGGCAGACGAGTGTTTCATCCTCAATTTTGCCTATGAGGCAGCCAAGGTGGGTGCATTTTGCCGAATAGACTTTTATGCTGTCTCCATCCCTGAATGTAATGGCCCCGTCGTAAATTGTAAGTCCCGGCGCCACGGGAGCAGGAATTTTAAGGTGCTCACTTTTCTTTCTGTTCCTCAGTTCCCAGTCTGTAAGTGAATGCCATACGATTGCAACCGCGGCAAAAAGCATCCAGCCAAGCCAGCTGAGAAAAGATTTCCTGCTAATCTGATTTGATTTCATTTAAGTAAGATTCAGGCAATAATGACAGAAATAATATAATACCAGAAACAAACTAGTTCCCTCCGCCATCACTCATCAGTTTTGATTTCACGTATTCGAACTCTTCTTTACGGTTCATATTGTAGTACATATCGTCTGTATAAAAAGGGAGGCTTTCGGCATCAAGAATTTCAGCACCCACACTCTCGGCAAGTTCCAGCACGCTGCATCTTCTCTTTATCTGTTCAGGAGACCTTCCCTCATTTAGTTCTTTGCTTAATAGAATCTTTTCTGCCTCAGGGATGCAGCTTTTATGGTAAAGGCCGCAGAGCTGCTGAATAAAGCCGCCCGCGCGCGCAATGGTAATCATCTTGCCGGTTCTGTAATTAACGAGATACTCTATCATTTCCCTTTTCATTAGAGGAATATCAGAGGCTATAATGAAACATTTATCTGTGCCGGAATTATTAAGGGCTGAATGTATGCCGGATAAAGGCCCCCTGCCGGGATAAATATCCCTGAAGGTTTGAAGCTTAAGAAAATTGTATTCCTCAGGTTCATTGGTAATAAGGATTACCTTACTGAATAATGTGTCTAATAGCTCCTTCACCCTTTCAATTATGGTCTTATCCCCTATCTTCAGAAGAGATTTATTCTCTCCCATTCGGCTGCTTTTACCGCCCGACAAAATTGCTGCAGTTATATCATTATACATTCCACTTCCTCACCTTTTAAGGGATTTGTTCTTTCCTCTTCAATCGTAATAAGGCAGTTTGCCATGCTCATCTGCACAAGATTGCCCGAGGACTGCTGCCCAACGGAGCTTACTGATAGCAAACCGTTTTCATCCTTACTGACATATCCCCTTACAAAGTGCCTCTTTGAATCGGTTTTCCTTATGTCATTGTTAAGAATTGCCTTAATTAAGGGAATTTCCTGGCTTCCAAAACATTTCATGAGGTTTGCCTTAACAAACAGGTAAAAAGTAACCAAAGAGGATACAGGATTACCGGGAAGCCCAAAAACCGGCTGAACAGTCCCTACATTTTGCCTTAAGCCGAAGAGGACCGGTTTACCGGGCTTAATATTTATCTTATGAAAAAGAGTCTCAATACCCAGCTCTCTGAAAACCTCCTCTACAAAATCATATTTCCCGACCGAGACTCCACCGGTCGTAACGAGAAGGTCGCAGTTATCAAGGGCATGACGGATTTTGGATTTAATCTCTTCTTTATCATCCCTTGCAATGCCAAAGTTCACCGCTATCATTCCCGTCTCTTTTACCGCGCTCAAAATTGAGTAAAGGTTAGATACCCTGATTTTATCGCCTGAAGGCACCTCGTCAATATCAATTAGTTCATCGCCCGTTGCAAGCACCCCGATTTTAAGTCTTTCGAAGACTTTAACTTCAGATCTGCCGCAGGAAGCAAGTGCCGCAATCTGAGAAGCTTTGAGAAAGGTGCCTTTACTTACGGCAATTTGCCCCTTCAGGAGGTCCTGTCCCCTCTTTGAAACATTCATCCCGGAGGTAAACCTGGCGTTGGTGTTCAGGATTACATTCTGTTCCCTTATAAACACATCTTCAACAGGTACAACCGTATCAAATCCCTCGGGAAGCCTGCCTCCGGTCATAATCGAAATAGCCGAGACCGGGTCAGGGCTAATCTGACTGAAGTTTCCTGCCGCAATTTCTCCTTTTATGCTCCAGCTTTTGATGCCGGGATTAAACTTAACGGCAAAGCCGTCCATGGCTGAACTGTTAAATGGAGGAAGATCCACGTCTGAAATTACGTCTTCGGAAAGCGTCCTGCCCTGTGCATCCGGAAGGCTGATATACTCAGTCTTATGCTGAAGAGTTTTCAGTGTATTTAGTATTATTTCATTTGCCTGGGTGAAGCTTATCATATTTTTTAGTGTTAGGATACAAACGTTATTAAATTAACAAGAAATAACTAAACAAAAAAGCAGCCGCTTTCTTGGCGGGTTAAGAAACAGAGAATAGCAAAAAAAATGCCGCCTGAAATTACGGGCGGCATTTTTGGACTCCCTTTTGAGTTTTACCTGACAGGAGCCATCTTTAATCGATTGGATCGAATTTTTGCAGGAAAGCTTTTATGCATTGCTTTACCTGAAAATATTTTAATAAAACCTGAATGATAAATCAATAAAGTTTCTTTCTTATTTCATATATCATTCAGGATTGTGATCTATATCAAGTTCAACGCTGAGGAAGCAGCATCAGATCTTTTCATCTTCATCTATTGAAAGATCCGTAGCCTTTACGGTCTTGCCCTCAGGTTTTATATGGAAAGGATTTGGAATATCCTTTGTCTGAGTATCGCTTGTAAAGATGGTCAGTACAGGCTTCATGAGAGCCTTTTTGATCTTTTCCACATTTGTTTTCCCCGGGTCAAAATAAACTATTGCACTTGGGGTATCCAGGTACCGGGTTGAAAAACGGACAATGCCCTCATCAGCCGAAAGGTGGCTTGTAAGGGAGCTGAAACGCTGTCTAAGAGCAGGGTTAGCCGCCTCAGGCATTGTGAAAACAAGAGCTGAAAGCTGCGTTTTATCATACGCCTCATAATCATTGAAAGTCCTGTCGTAGAGTCTGAATATGCGCTTTTTGTAGTCAGGAATTGTAAGGCTACCAAGCTGTTTTCCGTCATCCTGAACTTCAAAATCTATATTGACAGTCTGAAGGAGTTTTCCAATCTGTACCTCAACCTCCCTCAGTTCAACTTTCTGTTTTATTTTTGCCGGACTGGTCTTTGAAGCGTCATAGAATACCGTGAGCATAATCGGCTCGCCATAGCGTGTTTCAAAGCCGTAGACATTCGGGTCCAGCTTTAGGGCGCTGGCCAGGTAAATAAAATCATAAAGGTCGAAAAGGTGGTTTACTCCCACCTGCCACATTGCAAGATTTGTTATTGAGGGATCTTTTATCGGGCGCACTTCCTGCTTTGTCGGCGTAAATAAAGAAGCCTTTACTTTCTGTTCAGAAATCTTTGACGGGTCATAGTAAATCTTGACCGCATGTGCACTTGCCCATGTATCGAGGCCCACAATGCCATCAACGGTCTCAAGTTTGCCTTTTAAGGACATGGAACTGCTGAAGCATTTCACATTCTTTAATCCCGCGCGTTCATAAGTGGCGATGTTTGAAACGGAGGCAAAATTTCCCCAGCGCTCGGCAATCGTGGTAAAGTTAAGCTGGCTTGCTGCTCCAAGGCTTAGGAAAAGAATAACAACAAATGCTACAGGGGCAAGATGCCTGAAAGACTTCTTGTTGTTGATTGAAAGAGTATTCTTAACCGGGCATGTATTAACACAGTCAGTGCAGAGTGTGCAGTCTATATGGTTTACCTTATCGAAAGTGGAAACCTTAATTCCCTGCGGGCATTTTTTGTCGCACAGGCCGCAAGAGGTGCATCTGTCAAAGTTTCTTGTAACTTTAGGCAGAGGGCTCAGAAAGCTTCTCATGAAGCCAAGTTCAGTAATCAAGCCCGAGGCTGCCAGGCCGCCGATGAGCCAGGCATAGCTCAGTCCGGGGTTCATATATTTAACTATTATGAAAGCAATTATCACACTGCCCGAGCCTAAAACATTCATAAACACGTTGCTGATTGCGCCTAAGGGACAGAGATATCTGCACCAGAAGAGCCTGAAGAATACGGCGCCCAGAACAGCAAGAATGAATGCAGGTATTGAAAGATAAAGAACTGTGTCTGCATTGCCGAAAAGGTTTGCCGAGGCAAAGTAAGGGTCGAACTCCTTGCAGAAGAGTTCGCTTGAAGTCATCGTAAAATACATTGCCAAAAAGAGAATAACATACTTGAGTGCGCGCAATGGTCTGTCCACAAATTTAGGCATTTCAATGCGGACTTTCAGCTTATCGCCAAGTCTACCTAGCCATTCGGTTACAGAGCCTATCGGGCATGCAAAGCTGCAGAAGAGTTTGCCTACAAGAAGGACACCTATTAAGAGCCCGATGCCAAGAGCCACCTGCACCTCGCCCATCGTGCATGCCATTGTTCCCTGGTTCAGCTTGCTCATAAAGGAAGCAACTCCACCATAGGGGCAATATTTTTCAAAGTCGGCCGCATACCCATTATCAAATGCCGGCCTTATGGCCACATATCCAACCAGTCCAAGAAAGATAAACTGGAATATGAGCCTGATTTTGTTTTTCATCTGAAATTTCTTCATCTGAAACTGTCTCCCGAAAATTTTACTTTTCAAATATTTTTTAATTCAACGCCCTGAAAGTCCATTTCCCCCCCCCGGGTTTTGATCCCCGGGGGAGAAGGAATATTCTTTTATAATTTGTCAGTCAAATGATCCAGTGAGTGTTCCTCAATTGGGCCGTCAACTACAAGAATAAATTTATCCAATGTGAAATATTTCTTTGCCACACGCATCACATCATCTTTTGTGATTGCAAGAATTCTCTGCCCTTTCTTGTCGAAGCTGTCCAGAGGCCTCTTGTCCAGAATAAGGTCCCATGTAATGCTTGCAACGTCATCAGGCGTTTCGACTATCAGGGGAAGCAGGCCTATCTGGCGGTTTTTAGCTGCATTGAGTTCCTCGTCTGTAATTCCGCCATCGAGGAGTTTTCTTATTTCCTTAAAAATGCCTGTTATAACCTTCTCAACGTTCTTCGGACCGGTTTTAGTGTTGAACTTCCAGTAGCCGATGTGATCTGTAGGAGCCCAGAACTCGCTCTTGAGGCCGTAGATTAAGCCCTGTTTGTCGCGAAGCTCAATCCCCATCCTGGAAGTAAGCGCGCTGGAGGCGAGGATATAGTTGAGAACTGAGATTGTTTCCTTTTCATCCGGGTTAACGTTGTTGAAAGGATTAAAGCCAAGATTAATGGTGCATTCAGTGTAATCCTTTTCAGGGAACACTTTGATTTCCTTGCCTGAAAGGCCCTTAGCCTCAGGAATTTTAACCATTTCGGGAGTTTTGGCCGGGTTCTTCCACTGCCCGAAGTGTTTATTGACGAGTGCCTTCATTTCCTCAGGCTTCATGTCGCCAACCATCAGAATGATCATATCCTCGGGGCGGAAATACTTTGAATGCAGGTTTTTAAGGTCATCAAGAGTTATACTCTTTACCGACTCTTCAGTCGGCTTTACCTTTGAGTACGGGTGATCGGCATAAAGTTTATTATACATGTAGTAGAATGCCTGCATGCTGGTCTGCTTCATCTGGTTACGGGCAGATATTTCATATCTTGGCTTCACCTTTGCAAGGTCTCCCTGCCTGAGCCCCGGATGAGCTACAATGTCGAATGTAGTCTGCATCATTTCATCTGCATTTTCCTTCAGAGAATAACCCTGGAATGTAAAGCCCCTGTAACTGCCGCCGAGCTGGAATGAAAACGGAACAAAAGCCATCCTTTCTGAAAGCGAGTCATAAGACATTGTCTCTGTACCCCTGGACATAACGTCGCCCAGGACGTTGCAGATGCCGGGCTTCTGCCCCTCATTGGATTCTAAAATATTGCCCGATTCAAAGCGCCCTACTATCGTAAGTGTCGGAGTCATATGGTTTTCAATTGCGTAAAGCGTTACTCCATTGTCCAGCTTCATTACGTTAATTGAAGGCATTATTTCCTTAGGCTTAATAAGCTCATTAAGACCATTGCCGCTGACCATGTTGTAGAGGTCTAAAGGTGACTTATAGTAGAACTCGTTTTCTGGCAGAAGGTTGTTTGCATCCTGCTCATCATTGCCTGTTTTCTGCTCTTCAGTTTCTTCTTTTGAAGCAGTAGCCTTCCTGTCCTTTTTGTCCTTGTTTTTCGGCATCAGGTATCCGACAGTAACTTTTTCAGGGGCAAAATATTTATTCATAACCCTCATGATATCGTCTTTAGTTACATTCAGTACCCTTTTGGAAAACTCGCCAAGGTACTCATGGCCGAAGAATGCTTCATAGCGGCTTATTCTTGAGCCTATATCAGTATTCTTTGTATATGAGGTAACTTCGCCAAACTTAAATCTGTTTTTCACCTTCTGAAGTTCATGGTCTGTTACAGGTTCTGTCTGCATGCGGGTAATTTCTTCCCATATCATCTCTTCGGCGCGGTCCATGCTGCTGTCGGGTTTCATACCGACGCCAATGGAGAAAAGCCCCGGGTCCTTGGTCATTCCGAATCCGCCGGAGGCCATGGAGGCGATCTGGGCTTTTTCTACTAATTTCTTATAGAGTCTTGCATCCCTGCTTTTCTCGCAAAGTATCATGCCGGCGACCCTGAGTGCAGCAGCATCGGAATCGGCATAAAGAGGAGCATGGAACGACATCCTGAATGAACAGTCTGAGATATCACTATGTTTGACAGTGAATGTCTTACGCACCCTTTGCGGCTGTTCAATTGCGTTGATATCCTGGACTTCTGGGCCTTTAGGAATCTTCTCGTAGTATTTCTTTACGAGTTCGAGCATCTTGTCTGTATCAAAGTCACCTACGAGCACCAGAAAAGCGTTGTTTGGAGTATAGTAGGTTTTATAGTAACTATATGCATCGTCTCTCGAAACGCGGGCTAAGTCACTCGGCCATCCGATTATCGGGTCGCGGTTTGGATGGCTGTCGTAAGCAACCGAGTTCATTGTCTCTGAAAAAATGCCGTTCGGGGTACTTTCGGACCTCATTCTCCTTTCCTGCTTTATCACTTCCACTTCAGGTTTGAATTCAGCAGGGTCAAACGTGCTGTTGAGCATTCTGTCGGACTCGATATCGAGTGCGAGTTCTATTTTGTTCTTTGGAAGATACTCATAGTAGCTCGTCATATCATTTGCCGTAAATGCATTGAAGACGCCTGAGTTTTCACTTATCTTTTTAGATACAGCACCCTTGCCGTACTTCTTTGTCCCCTTGAACATCATATGTTCAACTATGTGGGAAATACCTGTTATGCCGAGTCTTTCATTTCTGGAGCCGACCTTATATGTCAGCTGGTGATAGATCAAAGGGGCAATATGTCTTTCCATTGTAAGCACCACAAGTCCGTTTTTGAGCACATGCTTGTAGAGCTTGCCTTCCTCGTAACCAGCCTCCCGGGCCAGGTTTACCTGGGATACCAAGAGAAGAACTAAAAATATAACTGAGAATTTTACCTTCGAGGTAATGTTTTTCCTCATTTCCTACTCCATACAATAAATTGATAATTATGAGAATTACTGCACTAATTACTTTTTCTGCCATTTCCCTGACGGCGCATCGACTCGCGCACAATTTCCATCCGTTCATTCATCGTTACTTCTTGATATGCAGGTTTTACGCTTTCATTTCCGGTAATCCAAGCCGTTAAATAAGCCAGTTTCGAAACAGTTTCCGCCTTTTCAACGTCAACTTTCTCCAGATCATCTGTTGGCATATGAAAATCCTCATGAATACCAGAAAAGAAAAACAGTGACGGAATTTTTTTCTTCAAAAAGGGCCCCTGGTCACTGGCAGATGTATAAAGACCTGTATTGTAAAACAAATTCATTGACAGGTGTTCGTTTGCCCTTTCAGCAATCCTGATGATATCCTTGCTGTAAAACGCACCGCCAAGAAAGAGTTCATTCTTTTCATTGCGGCTGATCATATCCAGATTCAGCATAGCAACGGTTTTCTCAAGAGGTTTAATGGGCTGCGCGCTTACATAGTACTTGGAACCGAGAATTCCGCTTTCCTCACCCGAAAAGGCAAGAAAGAGAATACTCCTTTTGGCCGGAGATTTTGAAAATGCCTCTGCAATCTCCAGCATTCCCGAGACCCCGGATGCATTGTCATCCGCCCCGTTATGTATTTTTCCTTCATTGCTTCTGTTCCCGGTGCCGTAATACCCAAGGCCGATGTGATCGTAGTGGGCGCCTATGACAACAAATTCGTCCTTAAGCACAGGGTCACTTCCTTCAACTATTCCTCCAACGTTCTGCGTCTTTAAGAGCTCTTCATCAAAAGAAATTTCAAGGCTCATTGTCTTGTCTTCAATTTCAAAGGATTCAGCTTTCAGGGTTTTGTCTATATTTTCCAGACATCCTTTCAGGTTTTTGGAAATCCCTCCAAAGAGATCCTTCAGGATTTTTCCGGAAGCATAAATTACCGGAATCCCCTTCCTCTCCATCCCGGGCAATGAGAAGATTTCTCTCTGGAATGAATGCAGAAGCTTTTCATATTTAATTGTCAGAGGAGGCTCATTCTTAAATGGTGAGCTTACAACTATTACTGCCAGGGCGCCTTTTTCTTCTGCCAGTTCGGCTTTCCTCAAAGGGTTACGGTAGAGCACATTCCTGGATTTGGAAAACAGGCTTGAGGTATCCCCTTCCTGTGGAAACCCGTCTACAATCAGTACAATTTTATTCTTCACGTCCAGACTTTTCCCATTTTTGTCGACATAGTCGCTGTAGCCGTTTTCCCCCTTATCTATTCCATATCCCGCAAATACTACAGGAGCCGAGAGGCTGAGGTTTTCCGGGACAGAGTACTGGATGAGAAAATCGCTCAGATACTTATAAGAGAGCCTGTAGCTGGCTTTCGTAAAATTCCGGCTAAGAACGAGACTGTTATTATCCGAGAGTCTGGATTTTTTAATTACAAATTTTTGATAGTAAACATCATTTAAAGAAGAATCTTCAGAAATCAACAGATTATTTCTATCCTCATTTTCATCATATTTATGAGCAATCTTTTTAGTCCCTGCAAATAAAGGCTTAAGCCCATATTGCCTGAATTTTGAGGCGATATAATTTGCAGCCACAAGATTCTCCCTGCTTCCGGCGGGTCTTCCCTTCATGCTGTCGGCGGCAAGTACGGATATTGTGTTCAGAATTTCCTTTTTGCTTATTGTTGAAAGCCCCTTTTCATATCCCTCAGGAATTTGTGCAAGAGTTCCACCATGCATTAAAAATAGAGAGATCAGACCCACAGATATAACTTTTAGTGACTGCATTTTTCCCTTAGCTAATTTGGTCAATTGTTTCGGGCAGAAATGAAATTTTCTGCATGAGAATTATTTAATTACTGACATTTTCCTGGTTAAGATTTTTCCGTTTACGTTAAGCGAGTAGAAATATATTCCGCTGGGGATGCCTGAGGCATTAAAGTTCATCTTATACGTACCTGCACCCTGTATTCCATTTACCAGGCGCTTTACGAGGCGCCCAAGCATGTCATAGACCTCAAGCCTTACCGTGCTTAATTCCGGTATCGTATACTCAATAACAGTTGAGGGGTTGAATGGATTCGGATAATTCTGCATCAGGGCGTATGATGAAGGAACATCCTTTGATATTTCAACGCCAACAGTTGTATTGTTTGTGTATATTGACCCTTTAGGGCCGCAGAGCCAAAGCTTCCCGCTTTTGTCCAGAGCAGCTCCGGATACGGATGTTTTCGAATCAAATACGGTTGTATCCGTTGAAAAAGTCCAGCTCGTTCCTCCGTCGGAGGTCTGGTAAATTCCGGTTTTGTATGGAGTAGCATTGTTTGTTCCGACAGCCCACCCATTGGACTGATCCCAAAAAGTAAGTCCAGTAAGGGTCTGTATTAGTCCGTCAGTTGCAACATAATTCCAATTTACACCGCCGTCAGTGGATTTGAACATGCATGCGTTTCCCACAGCAACGGCATCAGTCGGGCTCAGGAAGCTTATCTTAAGAACGTGAGGGGTCTTCCCTAAGGGAACTCCGTTAAACTTTGAGGCAGTCCAGGTCTTTCCGCCGTCAGCGGTATAGAGGCCTTTAAGCCCTTCGGCAACAACGGCTCCCCTGTTCTCATCTCCAAAGGCTACATCCTTTAAGTTGGCCATGATTATATTTGTTTTTATATCCCAGCTCTGGCCGCCATCGGTGGTTTTATAAATTGCATCAACCCTGGTCCCGGTTTTCCCTACAACATATCCCATAAGTTCGTTAAAGAAATAGATGCCGTAAGAGATCTGTGTAACGTCAGTAGTATCTGAAAGAACGGCTTTCCATGTGTTCCCGCCGTCGGTGGTCTTTGCAATCATCCTGAAATTAAAGGATGCATAGCCGACGTTTTCGTTTAAGAAAAAGATGTCCTGGACATCAGGCGAAATATGATTTATCCTCAAATATTTTGCATTCCAGGAGTTTCCGCCGTCTGTGGACTTAAAGAAAGATCCGTCGCTTCCAGCGGCATAAGCCACTTTATCAGAAGCAAACTGAATTGCACTTAGTGAAGCACCGGGAATTTTCATCACATGCTGCCACGTCGTTCCGAAGTCCGGTGAGTACAATATTACGCCGCCGCTTCCGCAGACCCACAAATTGTCCCCCGCTCCGGTAATTGCGCTAAGATTAGCGCCGCAAGGGATATCCAGGGGGATCCAGGTTTTACCGCCGTTACTGGTTCTTAGTATGATGCTTCCTCTTGAGCCTCCCCCGGCTGCAACTCCGTTATTTGGGTCCTTAAAATATAGACCGCTGATATTGTCATACGTCCTTTGTGAGACCTCCTGAACTGCAAACTCCCAGGTTGCTCCGCCATCAGTAGATTTGATAAGAATGCTCGGCTGCATGCCAATGAGGCTTCCCCAGCCTGCGGCGTATATATTACTTCCATCAGCAGCAAAGACATCCTTCAGGTCATATTTTGTATAGCTAAAGCCACCAAAAGGTGCAGGCTTTGACTTCGACCAGTTAATGCCGTCGGCCGTATAATAAATGTCGGTTGCAGCGGTACCAGTTGCCACAGCATGATTATTATTCCAGAAAGAAAACTTGTTCATCTTAATTCCGGTAAGAGGAAGGACGATATTCCACGTCTGGCCTCCATCAGCTGTCTTTAATATGCCGTATTCACTAACAAGGATCCAGCCAGTCATTTCATCCTGAAAATAAACAGACTTGATTTCATTTGTTGTTCCGCTGACAGTAATGGGATTAAAGCTCAGGCCGCAGTCGGTAGTCTTAAGAAGCCTGGCTCCTTTTCCGGCAATAAATCCGGTATTGCTGTTAATGAAGAATATTTCATTCAGGTCGCCTGCCTTGGAATCCCTGTAAATTTCCTTCCATTCCTTTCCTCCATCTGTCGTCTTATAAATGACACCGTAGGGACCTGTGGTAAAGCCGGTGGACTGATTTAAGAAATAAATTCCATACAGGCTTTCCATCGGGGAAGGTGTAACTTTTTTCCAGTCCCCTGAAAACAATGATGTAAAAGGCACTGCCAAGACAATTGTGCAGAGAAGAACCTGACGGATAATATTCTTCATTTTTTCACCGTAGTTATATTCATTAAAAACTGTTTAGTCTTACTGTGGCAGCGGCACTGAAATGGTTCCTTGAGAGATCAGCGTAGCCCGAAGGAGACATATTGCCGTACTGCACGATAAAATCCACCTTTGTTGCTTCAAAGAGCCTAAAGCCCAGGCCCAGAGAGGCATTGTTCAGTACCACATTTTTACCACCCGTGATGAGATCCACCTGGTCTTTTCCGTAATTGTACCCGGCTCTTATGTACAAGTCGTCATAAACTCTTTTTTCGGCTCCAATTCGGACCATACTGTTGGTACTTGAAAGGCTGAGAAACTTTGAATCGATATATTTTGAGGAATCTGCATTTAACAGATCGATTTCATAATCGATTCCAACAAGGAGATCCAGAGGCTGCACGCTGTAAGCGGCTCCCAGGCCTGCAGATGTTCTTTTAAGGTTCCACTGCCATATGAGGAGGTTAAGCTCTGAATTCTTGGACCATGAATCATCTTTTGAATACTCGAGGGCCGCTCCAAGGCTCAGGTTTCCTGAGACCTGGTATCTGGCATTAAATTCAAGGTTATAGTTCTCAAGGCTGGAATAGCCCTCTTCAAACTCCTTGATACTCTGTCCGCGTGGCATGACCGCCCTTGCAGCAGAAACAGTATAATCCCCTTTTATTGCTGTTTCCAGGTTAATCAAAGGCCTGAAATATAGTTGTGCGCCGAAAGCATTTCCATTATTGCGGAACTTCTCCTCCACTGTCGATTTTCTGATGGAAGTTGCATACGTATCACCCCTGAAGTTAAAAATCTCTACTTCAGTCTGTGCAATCACGTTTTTCATTTCGAGCGATTCCTGGCTATCGAATGTCTGGTAATCGAGCCCGAAGACAAAGTTATCTGAAAAGGCATACGCCACCCCAAGCTTTCCTCCTACATTCCTGTAGATAGTCTTTGCCATTGAATAGATGTTTTTAAGTCCATCGAGCAGCTGATAATTTGCCTGGGCTCCCAGGAACAGGCCCGGCAATATTTCAAAGCTGTATGCAAAGCCCACCGAAGGCCCGTCGTACCTGAAATTACCGGTAGTAGAATCGGTTGGCAGAAAAGCTGTGCCGTCATAAGGGTTGCGCTTAATCGACCTGTATATGTCGCGTTTTTCCTCATAGCTGTAGGAAGCCATGCCCAGGAATGTGCCGCTATTTCCAAGCGGCTTCAGGCCTGTAAATGACATTCCCCCTCCGTTGGAAGCCTTAAAGTCATATGGCCTTCTGTAATCACCCCACTGCCTGTCATATGAAGGAGTTATCTTAAGCCATACCTCTTTCTCATCATTGATAAGCCACGCAGGATTTTTCCCGAAGTCGTAGAGGTTCAGTGAATTATCCTGGTCTGATACAGCGTATTTAATTCCGCCTAGTGAATTCATCCTTACATTCTGCGCCTTTGAAACAGAGACAAGTACGCTGAATGTAGCAGCAATTAAAAGTAAACTTTTCTTCATCTATTTTTCATGCTCCTGCACTTTTCTAAACTTTTGCTTTTCTTAAATGATGCAAGCCTGGCATCACCTTATTTATTCCAACTCAGATAAAAGGCAGAGTAGAACTTTATTATTCAATTTTTTTGTAGAACTTCATAAAAAGTCTACTCGTACCTTTATCTTGAGGAGAGCAGCAATATTTAATTTTCACATTTATTTCTGGTATCCCGGTGTCGGGTGTGATAAAATTTCCCAGTCCAGCGATCCGTCATTGGTATCGACCCCTGCCTCCCTTCTCTGCAGGGATTTGCCGCTGTACATTGGTGGGGCAAGAACAAAACCCCTGTCGATTCTTGAATCAAGAGTCTTCTCGGAAGTAGCAGTTCTCTGATACTCAATGCCATCGAGTATAGTTGAAATGTCCACACCGTCCTGCCAGTTTTCGTCCTTTCCGTTTGCAATTACAACTACGTCGCTTGTAAGTGCCACCATGAAATCACTCGGCTTATCGGGTCGCAAGTTCAGTAGATTAGGCACGTTGGGATTATCGATGTCAGTTGCAGAGTACTGGCTGTAAAATTCCCAATCGGCATGTGACAGATCCACGCTTGTGCTGTAGTTGGTCTTATGGTTCATGGCGTTTTGAGCCAGAACAAGAAACTTCCCGGGGAGAAACGGATAATTCTTTTCGCCATATTTACCAGGGAACTTAAATACAAACGTCACGCCGTCCATATCCCCGTCGTCTCCTTCGTCGGCACCCGGGCCCTTATGACCGTCAGTTGTCCCATTGCCTGTAACGCGCATTACCATCATGCCGTCTAAGTATTTAACGCTGTCGCTTGAGTTATAGAGTTCAATAAACTGGTCATAAAAGTAAAGATTGCTCACAGGGCCTACGGCATAAATCTCATTGATGGATATGCCGGAATTTGAAACCGGTCTGGCAATGATGGTGTCAATGGCAGTTTTGTCCATTGATGTGGAAACTGAAAGCTTCGTTCCCACCAGAGTTATTGACTGGTCGGCCGGGTGCTGCATTCTGACCGAAACGTTGTAAACCGCACACGGCAGGTCGTTTAGTTCCATTACTCCATTGGCATCTGTTGATTTTACCATATAGCCGTATTCGCACTGCAGGATCACCTTTGCGTTGGCCATAGGAACGTAGTGCGGCACCGAGTCGGCTGAGCTGTTATAATAGGCTCTCAGAATCATTTTTGATTCCCCGTCTGCCATCACGGGAGCCTTTTCAGCACACCCCTGCACAAACACCATAAAGAGAAAGGCTGAAGGGAGTAATAATCTTTTAATCAACATCTTTATTGTTAAAATATTTCTCATTTGCCGCTCCTGCTAAATAGGTCATCTAAAATACAGCTGAATTCTATTCCATAGAACAGATCCGGATTCCTTGCCGACTCTGATATTGTCGTAGGCGAAGTATGAGTCCTGAAGATCGCCGGGTCATCGAGGAAATTATTCACGTAAAATGAAATTTCCGTATTCTTGGAAAGCGACTTGCTGATGCTCAGGTTAAAGAGCCACTTAGGAGTCTTGTGTTTTACTTCGCGCAGAAAGTCATAAGTCAGCTTATCGCTTTCGGAGAGTTTGCTATAATCCTCATACTCTGTATCAAGCGTCTGTGAATTTTCAAATACCACCTCTTCAGCCCTCAGGGTAACCCAGAGCCCAAGGGGAGGAAGAGTATATTTCATGTAATAGTTGATCTGAAACCTGTCGCGCCAGCTTGTACCCGGCTGATATGTGAATGCCATGAGTGTATCCACGCCTGTAAGGGAAGGCTTATAGTTTGGTATCTGTCCCTTGGAGACGTCGGGAGAAAAGTCGTACTTAAGTCCTCCCTTTCCTGTATTGTTGCGGTTATAGGACCCTGTAACCTCAAAGTACATATTAAGAGCTTTTATCTTGTTCGTCCTTAAAGCAAACTCCAGCCCCTTTGAAATTGTCCAGCCCAGGTTCTGCGGCAAGGAGTAAGAGGTAATAAAGTATGCTTTAGTAACGCCGTTGTCGTTAAGGGCTTTAATGAAAGGGATTGACTGGCTCTCGCTTTCATTTTTCCTTTCCTTGTAGTAAGCCGAGACCGTAGTTCCGAGGAAATTAAAAAACTTGTGGTCGTAGGCAGCTTCAAACTGTGCCTCTCTGTAACCTTTCAGCTCAGGAACGCGCAAGTTGAACTTATAATAATAATTTTTCCCGTCCAGGGGATTTCTCCAGGCATAGTAAGTAGGCTGCTTGTAAAGAGTGCTCATGGCAGGTGACTTGGACGTCGTGCCGGCACTCAGCCTCAGCTGATTGTACTTTGAAAAATAGACCATGAAGTTTACCCTGGGATTTAAGAAAGAGCCCTGATGGCTTCTTATAAGGTCCCCGTCACCCCACAGCCCCTTTGCATTGAACTGGAAAGGGCGGTACATTTCATACCTCATACCAAAGACAAGATTATAGTCAAACAGCAGGTGCCAGGTCATTTTATCCTGTGCATATAGGCTTGTCAGGATTTGTCCCGGGATGTCATTAAAGCTGTATGATCTTTCGCCCGATTCAGGTCCGTAGTAGTTTAAGACTGAATCCAGTTTTACGCCTTCACCCGTATTGGCGTCGTACTGGATTTCGGTACCCATGAGCAGGTTATGGACAACATCACCCGTAAAGAGGACCTTATTATATTCAAGTCTTCCCCCGACGTTCCATTCATTGCCACGGGTTTCCACCTTGCCGATGTAGGAAGAAATTGTATCTCCGTTTGCCAGGGCTAAAAGGGCCGAGACGAGCCTGGACTTCATGGAATTCACTTTCTTGAAATCCACATTTGCATTGTATTCAAAAGATGAGGTGCCGTTATCGAAAGTGTATTTGCCCCAGCTGGAATATCCGAGTGAAAAACCCCGGTTGTAGTTTTTTGTTTTATAAATATCCCCCATAGGCTGTTCTTCATCAAAGATCATCTGGCCGTTTATCTTGTGGTTAAGAGTAAACTGGTTCTCAAATAATGAAGTCGAGTATATGCTCTGTCCAGTAACGCGAGTATATTCGTCGCCTTTTAGCCTCAGGTCCCTTTCACTTCTAGCAACGTTAAAATTGTAGCTTAAGCTGCTCTCACCCAGGTTAAAGCCGCCGCCTAAGTTAGCCTCACGTGTGTCGGGGTTATTCTTCAGCTTCAGGCGGTTGGGCTGGTATCCGCTTTTAGTCTTAATGTTAATAACGCCTTCAGTAACATCCCCGTATCTGACTGAAGGGAGCCCCGTAATAATTTCAATAGATTCTATATTATCAGCGGGTATTGTTCTTAAGTCGACTCCTCCGCCCATGTTGGAGCCTCCTGTATTGACGTTATGCATGGTTTCGAACTGAAGGTTTGCGTTATTCGAAACCGGAGAGCCGTCAATGACAACGAGAGTTCCAAGAGCCGAGAGCTGGTCCGTGTCGTCGCCGCGGACAGCCACCTGGCCGGTTTTTCCGATTCCCGGGTTTTCAGTCTTCTGCACTC
This sequence comes from Acidobacteriota bacterium, assembly GCA_050258415.1. Classification (GTDB taxonomy): domain Bacteria; phylum Bacteroidota; class Ignavibacteria; order Ignavibacteriales; family SURF-24; genus JAAXKN01. Next base: position 42,956 of record JBLMYS010000361.1, read on the forward strand.
CCGGTACCAGGTCTAAGACATCCTTAATGCTGGATGCCTGATAATGCTCAATCTCGCCGCTGCTGATTGTGGTTTTTGTTGAAACATCTGTTGGCAAAAGCTCTGTTTTTCCCAACACTTCAATTCCGCCGATCTGGAAAGCCGAGGGCTTCAGTATAAAATCCACCTCGGCTGTCTTTCCATCCCCGAGGCTGAGGTTCTTTACAGAAGGCTCATAGCTGACAAAGGAAGCCTTGATTGTATACTGGCCTGGTTTTACGTTCTTAATGATATAGTTGCCATTTAAGTCCGTGGCGCATCCGGCACCCGTTTCAAGAAGAACCACATTTGCCCCAAGGAGGCCTTCGCCTTTTTCGTCCCTGACAACGCCCTTAATAATTCCGCTTTTCAATGCTGCGGCTTTCTTCTTCACGAGTACTATCTGCCTGTTTCCATATTCCCTAAAGTCCAGGTTGTGGCCCGAAAGGACCATATTCAGCACATCCTTCAGTGGCTCATCAACAACATCAAGGTCTATAGCTCCTTTATCCACTAAGGCATCATTATAAACCAGCTTTACTCCTGCCTTTTTTGCAATAGTCTGCAGGCAGTCCGAGAGCTCCCTGTTTTTCAGAGAAACAGAAACGGGCACCATCAGGCAGGAACCCGGCATGCTCATTGCAGAAGGGACAGACTGGTCATTTATGAAAGACTGGTCGTCCTGGTTAAGAGACCCAACCCTCAGGCTTTCAATTTCTTCTGAGTCTTGATACTGTTGAGAAAAGGCCGCTTCCTGATACAGTACCAGGATGAGCAAAATGATAAAATGAAAGAAGATCTTCATAATCTTCATAAAGTATCCCCAAATTGCTTTTCACTTCTGAATTAATGTTTAACGAACAACTATCAGCTTACCTTCCCTTTTTACATCCATTTCCATCGTGAGTGAAACCATCGAAAGAATATTATCCAGCGAATCAGAATCAAAAATTCCCGTAAGAGTTTTATTTTTTATAAACTTGTTTTTATATACTACCTGCACGTTATAAAAATTTTCAATTTCATTCATGACTTCCATGAGAGGGGCATGAACAAATGAAAGCTTGTTGTTTCGCCAGGCGGTATATCTGTGCACATCCACCTTAACCGGGGTGCTGAAGCCGTTTGCGGGATTGTAGGACACCATTTCCCCTTTAGGAACGCTGACAGAGTTATCGGGGGCTTTATAGGCTTTTACTTTCCCCTGAGTTACAACAAGGCTCAGCCTGTTACTGCGGTATTTCAGGTCGAATTCAGTGCCCACTACTTCTGTATATGTTTCACCGGTCTTGACAATAAAAGGCTGCTGTCTGTTATGGGCTACATCGAAATAAGCCTCTCCCAGAATCTCCACTTCCCTTTTGGGGCCTGAAAAAGTTTTGGGATAAAGAAGCCTGCTGTTTGAATTCAGGTAAACAATTGTCCCATCTGCAAGAAGAACTGTACTTCTTTCCCCTTTCAGGTTAACCTTTTCAATTAACCTGGGGGAGACGACTGCCTGTTTAAGAGGCTCTTTAAGGCTTTCGTTGTTTACTCTTGAAAAAAGGTAATAAACACAAAATACCACGGCTATTGATGCGGCAATCCTGAGTGAAGAGTACAAAATATTGCTCCAGCTCTCTAAGGCTTGAGATTTTTCTTCCTCAGCATATTTTTCTTCCTCAGCATTTTTGGTGTTTTTTTCGCCCTGGAGGCGGAAAATTAAGGAGTTTTCAGATTTCCTGTTTTCTAAAGATTCTAAAGAGGCAATTCTGCTTTTTATTTTCATGAACTGCTCTTCAGCCGGCGGGGGTACAGGAAGCTTTACATTGCCGATCTTATCCCAAAGGAGTATGAAATTTCCAAATTCCTCCTTATGGTTCTCGGATTCCTGCAGCCAGCTTTCGAAGAATTCTCTTTCTTCCAGACTGACCTCATTTTTGATGACCCTTACCAGAAACTGCGAATCGACTGTTTTAGGGAAAAACTTCATTTATATTATCTTTCAATTTTGTACTTATATTACACCCTGAGAGGGAAAAAGTACTATGGCATGGAAAGTTTTTCGGAATGATAAATGTAAAACTAATCCAGGTGGGCGCTAAGCCTTTTCTTCAGTATGGAAATGGCTTTATTCATCTGGTTCTTTACGGTCTGGAGCGATATCTGAAGGCTTTCGGCAATTTCGGAATATCCAAGATCCTCATAGCGGCTTAGTATAAAGATGGCACGGCAGCGTTCGGGCAGTGTATTTATTGCCTTCTGAAAGTCGTCCATAAGAAATGCCTGGTCGTATTCCTTTTCAGGATCACGGCAGATTGTCACTAAAAGTTCTTCCTGGTTATAAATGGGCTGAAGGGGCGGCTTGCGTGTTGCATGGTTGATTCCAAGGTTGCGTGCAATCCTGAAGAGCAGAGCCGTGGGTGAAAACGATGTGTCGAGCTTTTCCCTTACCTGCCAGAATTTGATGAAGGTGTCCTGCGTCAGGTCCTCGGCCGCCTGTCTCTCACCGGTATAGTGATACAGGAAACGGAACACAGAATGCTGATAAAGGCAAAAGAATTCCTCAAATGCCTCCTCGTCTCCGCATTTAATCTGATGAAGTAATTTAACCCGCTCTTCTTCCAGCTGCTGTTCCATTATCCGTTATAAGCCTTAATGGGGGAAAAATTTTTGGCAACATACGGCAATTCCAAATTTTGCACAACAATTTTTTTTATTTTTTTTAAAAATCTTTCCCCAAATGAAAAACCTTGCAGATAAACATGCGGAATATAAGAGTGCCGGACATCATGTCCGGCATTATGCCAATTAAAACTTTGAATCAATTGCAGACTTTTCTGTTTTGTATGCTACTGGTATCCCGGAGTGGGACGAGGTATTATTTCCCAGTCAAGAGAGCCTTCATCCGTATCAACACCTGCCTCTCTTCTCTGCATCGAGTGCCCCTGATATGCCGGCGGTGAAAGGGAAAAAGTATTTTCCACCCTTCGATCCAATGTTTTCATCTGCCGACGGGAGAAGTTATATTCCACACCATCCAGAATTGTTGAGATGTCTATGCCGTCCTGCCAGTTCTCATCCTTCCCGCTTGCAACTATTATAACATCGTTTGTAAGCGACATTATAAAGTCAGCTGTTTTATCGGGTCTCATGTTGATGAGGTTGGGTACGTTTGGATTATCCAGATCTTTAGCTGAATACTGATTATAAAACTCCCAGTCTGCGTTTGAAAGATCCACACTCGAGGAATAAAATTTCCTGTGGTTTATGGCATTCTGTGCCAGAACAAGAAAGCTCATCGGCAGCATGGGATAGTTTTTCTCCCCGTACTTACCCGGAAATTTAAAGACATAGGTTGCTCCGTCAATATCGCCGTCGTTTCCTTCATCTGCTCCTGGTCCCTTATAGCCTTCGCTTATGCTGTTTCCAGTAAAACGCATAATTGTCATTCCATCCAGGTATTTTACGCTGTCGCTCGAATTGTACAATTCGATAAACTGGTCATAGAAATAAAAATCTGAGTTTACAGGCCCCCCCACGTATAATTCGTTTATTACAATTCCTGAATTGACTACCGGTTTTGCATAAATCGTATCTATTTCCGTTTTTTCCGTTGAGGTCTCAATTGACAACCTGGTTCCGGCATAAACTATCGAGGCATCTATAGGATTACGCATCCTTACTGAGACGTTGTAAGCCGTGCACGGCAGGCCGTCTAGTTCTACAACTCCGTTAATGTCTGTAGTCTTTACCATCAGTCCGTATTCAGAGCTTAAGATTACTTTTGCATTTGCCATCGGAATGTAGTTAGGATTTGAATCTGTTGAACTGTTCCAGAAGGCACGGATAATCATCTTTGAATTCCCATCCGCTACAACAGGAGGCTTTTCACTGCATCCCTGGGCAAGAATGAGCATCATCAAAGATATACAAAGAAGCAGTCTCTTCATCCTATAATCCAGTAAAATAAAAGATCTGATAAATTAAGGGAAAAATCATTTTCTCACAACCGGAATTTTCTTCAGGCAGGAAAAAAAAGCCGGACATAAGTCCGGCCTTCTTTCGTCATTGGAGGTTACAAAAATACTTCATATCATGCGATAAATTTACCGCGTTTCTGGTAATGCGTATGCAGCAGGTGATGCGAGAGCTCGCTGCACGGGCCTTCGGTCAGGAAGTTCTCATAAATATATTTTACATATGGATTTTCATGTGACTTTCTGAGCGTAAGGCTTTCATCCTCGGCATATATTGCCTCAGCGCGTTTTTGCCTGATCTCTTCTGAAGTCGGTATCGGCTGCCCTCCTCCGCCAAGGCAACCGCCGGGGCACGCCATGATCTCTACAAAATGAACGTCACTGAGCTCACCCCTCTTTAGCATTTCCATGACTTTCTTTGCATTGGCCGTTCCGTGAGCAACAATAAACTTCAGCTCTACGCCCTCCAGGAAGCTGTATTCAGGCTTGAGGCCATCAAGCTTAACAGAAGCCTGTTTTATCCCTTCAAAGCCGCGGCATGGGGCTATGTTCAGGTTCTTAAAAGGAACTTCCCTTCCTGTAACCAGTTCATAGACGGTCCTTAATGCTGCCTCCATAACGCCTCCCGTCGCGCCAAATATGAGTCCCGCTCCCGAGGCATCACCGAAAGGTTCATCGAAATGACTCTTCGGCATTTCAGGAAGGTAAATACCGGCTTCCTTTATCATCTGTGCGAGCTCACGCGTTGTAAGACCGTAGTCCACATCCTTAAAGCCCGAGGCTCTCATTTCGGGGCGGTTGCATTCAAACTTTTTTGCCGAGCAGGGCATAAGGGCAACCGAAACTATGTCCTTGGGGTCTATACCCGTTTCCTTAGCGTAGAAGGTTTTTATAACGGCTCCAAACATCTGCTGGGGCGATTTTGCAGTTGAAAGATAATCCAGGTATTCGGGATAGAAGTGTTCGATAAACTTTACCCAGCCCGGTGAGCAAGAGGTGAACTGAGGAAGTTTTACAGATTCATCGCCCAGCACGATTGCTTTTTTAAGGCGGTTTAAGAGCTCTGTACCTTCTTCCATTATGGTAAGATCGGCCGTAAAGTTCGTATCGAATACCCTGTCGAAACCTATTCTCCGGAGAGCCGAATTAAGTTCCCCTGTCAGTGAATGCCCCGGTTCCAGGCCGAATTCCTCTCCGATTCCTGCTCTTGGCGATGGGGCCGTCTGAATGACAACGTGCTTTTTAGGATCGTCAATTGCTGCCCAAAGCTCATCCGAAGGATCATTTGCACGGAGGGCTGCCGTGGGACAGCGGTTTATGCACTGCCCGCAGTTAATGCATATTACATCGGCCAGGGGCTTATCGAAGAATGTGCCTATGTGTGTTTCGTGCCCCCTGTTAATTGCCTCAAGAACACCTACTTCCTGAAGGTCGATGCAGGTCCTTACACACCTTTTGCAGAGCACGCATTTGTTCATGTCCCTTATTACGGAGGCTGAAGAACGGTCTACTTCATACCTGGGTTTGTCCAGGTGGCCGAAATTATACTGATCCACCCCGTACTCCTTGGCAAGTCTTTGAAGCTCGCAGTTCTGGTTTCTGAAGCATGAATAGCACTCGCCATAATGCTCGCTTAAGAGGAGGTCAATTATGTTGCGCCTGGCCTTTCTCACCATGGGCGTGGAAGTGTGGATTTTAATCGGAGCCGTAATCGGGAATGTGCAGGAGGCCTGTAAAGTACGCATCCCCTCTACTTCCACCACACATACACGGCATACGCCTGCAACGCACAGGTCGTCGTGATGACACAGTGTGGGAATATGAATCTGGTTCTGCCTGCATGCATCAAGAATAGTTGTTCCCAGAGGAACGGAAACCTTCTTCTCATTTATCTCAATTGAAACAGTACCGCCTATGGTATTTATATCCCTTGGTTTTTCAACTACATGTGGCTTCTGGCTGACGGGTACTCTGCTGCTGCGTGTATCTTTACTTTCCATTGTGACCTCCGAAACCATTTTTATTGAATATTTCCTCTTTAAAGTTTTCGAGAATGGATAAAAATGCGTTCGGGCTTGACTGGCCCAGTCCGCACTTGGAGGCTACCTGCATGGTTTTGCCTAGTTCCTTAAGCTTGTTCAGCTGGCCGAAGGTATAAGTTCCCCTTTCCAGCTTTTCTATACCTTCAAGCAGTTTTACGTTTCCAACCCTGCACGGAGTACACTGCCCGCAGGATTCTTCGACAAAGAATTCCATAAAGTTCCTTAGCACCTTCAGCATATTACGGCTTTCATTAAAGATCATTATGGAACCTCCGGTTGCCGCATCCTCATAGGCCAGACTCCTGTCGAACTGCCCTTTGGGCACGCAAATGCCCGAGGCGCCGCCAACCTGCACGGCCTTTGTGTTCTTTGCGCCTACAATTTCCAGCAGGTCTTTTATTTTTGTTCCCCAAAGGAGCTCATAAACTCCCGGGCGCTCGCAGTCACCAGAGACAGAGAACAGCTTTGAGCCGGTGGATTTATCTGTTCCGAATTTCTTAAACCACTGACCCCCTTTTACAATTATTTGTGGTACAGAGGCAAGAGTTTCAACATTATTTACCACCGTTGGCCTTCCCATATATCCGGTATTAACCGGGTATGGCGGTCTGTTCCGGGCCTCCCCGCGATTTCCCTCGAGGGATTCAATTAAGGCGGTCTCCTCGCCGCATACATAAGCGCCGGAGCCAAGGCGGATTGATATGTCAAAGTTGAAATCAGGCTTGCCAAGAATGTTATTGCCAAGAAGATTATCCTGCCTCATCTGATCAAGATAATCCTCGAGCGCCTGGAGCATATATTCGTACTCTCCCCTTAGATAGACAATTCCATGTTTGGCACCAAGCGTATAGCCGGCAATGACAATGCCGTCGAAGACAAGTTCAGGATATTCCAGGAGGAGCACCCTGTCCTTAAATGTTCCCGGTTCACCCTCATCGGCGTTACAGACGATGAATTTTTCTTCTGAATTGGCTGCTGCCACGAGCATCCATTTTGTTGCAGTCGGGAACCCGGCGCCTCCGCGGCCTTTTAGTTTGGATTCCCTGAGTTCAAGGAGAACATTCTCCCGGCCAATCTCCATAGCTTTCCTGATGCCGTTAGCGCGGCTGTAGCTGGAGAACAAAACAGCCCCATCGCGCTCCTGTGCGGCGGGTATATTTCCGTTTAGTTTCATATTGGCTCCTATTTAATTTCATTTAGAATATTAATTGCTTTTTCAGGCGTCAGGCGGGTATAAACCTTATCATTTACGATCATCGCGGGCCCCTGATCACACATTCCAAGGCAGTTTGCATATTCTAATGTAATTCTCTTGTCTTTTGTGGTTTGGCCGAAAGTAATTCCCAGTTCCCTTTCTACAGCCCTTGCAACGGCTTCCTTGCCCGACATGTCGCAGGCTATTGTCCGGCACAGACGCACGATGTTCCTGCCCTGAGGCTCTGAATGAAGGAATGAATAGAAAGAAACCACACTGTATACTTCAACAGGATGAATGTCAAGAAGCCTGGCAATTTCCTGCTGCACAAAGTCGCTGATATACTTGTGTTTTCTCTGCACTGCCTGAAGTATCGGAAGCAGGGCTGAGCGTTCGGTGCCGTATTGCTCCACGAGGCTTTCAACTTCTTCTGCTAACGAGTTTTTTTCCAGTGCCAGCATTTTATTACTCCTTAACCTGGTTTACCAAAAGTTTTTCAACCTTTTTAATTAATTCTTCATGTGTGATCGGTTTTTCAACAAAGTCATCAACAGGAACCATCTCACCTGCGCTATAATCCATTCCGATCGTCTTGGATACCGATGTATACATAATAATCGGGATGTGTATATTCTCCCTTCTGAACTTCTGCGCAAGGAAGAACCCGTCATCAGGCTCATCCATCATCACATCCAGTATAATAAGATCCGGGTTGTGCTTGAGCACAATTCCATAGCCGTCATTTGGATTTGTAGCTGTAATTACCTCATATCCTTTCGATTCAAGAACCAGCGTACTGGCATCAAGGATATCCGGATCATCATCAATGATTGCGATCAGTGACATAGGCATTCTCCAATTTAAAGTTGTTTGAAATTATTTTATTAAGGCGAATGAGAATCTATATTTACGGTCTGTCAAGTACCTTAAAACCAGTTTCGGAAACAACCAATCCCCTGGAAATACTAATTGCCCGGGATACTAATTATCAGGAATACTAATTATCAGGAATACTAATTATCAGGAATACTAATTATCAGGAATAATAACTAACAGGAATATGATTAACAGGAAAAAATGCATATCAGGAATAACTGCATATCAGGAATAACCATTCTGAACAAGCCAGTTTTCAGGCAAAGTTTTTCAGCTGCCAAACCTTTTTTCAGTCAAGGTTTTTGAGCTGCCGCACCTATTCAGCAATTTAGCCCTTTTTATTTATGCTGAGGGGCAGAAACACCGAGAAGGCTGTGCCTTCACCAGATTTGCTTTCAACCTCAACTTTGCCGGCATAGGAGTCCACAATGCGTTTTACGATTGAGAGCCCAAGGCCTGTACCGCTGATACCACGGGTCTTATCGTTTTTGGCCCTGTAGAATTCCTGGAACAGCCTGGACTTCTCCTCTTTTGTCATTCCTATTCCGGTATCAGAAATTCTGGTTATGAGGTAATTGCCTGAGTTACTGATGCTTATATCAATTGAACCATTGTCTTTGTTGTATTTGACGGCATTGCTCAAAATATTCGTAAAGAGCCTGTTTATTTCGTTCTGATCAGCTTTAAGTTTAATTCCAGGGGAATCGATGTGAAGGGAGACCGTAATTTTTTTCTTTTGCAGTTCAAGTTCGAGAAATTCAATAATGGATTTGATTGTCTGATCGATTTCAAGCTCTTTGATTTCGCGCTGTGTTTTCTTGAGCTCCATCCTGGAAATATCCAAAAGGTCGTTTACCATTACAACAAGGCTCTGCAGCCTTGAGTATGACCTTTCCAGAAAGTCTTTCTCCTGTTCAGCAGAAACTTTTACTTCGTCGTCCAGGATTATCTTAAGAAAACCGATTACGGCGGCAATGGGTGTTTTCAGCTCATGAGCCACCATGGAAACAAACTGTGACTTTACGGCTTCAACTTTGACCGATTCGGTTACATTTCTTATGACAGTCACAACGCCTGCCAGCGAACCATCGGCTTGGGGAACCGGGGAACAGGTGGCTTCAATGACAAGTTCTTTATTTGGTTTTAGTTCAATCTGTGTTGAATATGAATTAGGGATGTATGTTTCGGAATCAATGAATTTTTTGATGATTGAAGTAATTTCAACGGGAAGGATTTCGAGGATTACATCCCCGATAAATATTTCATGCAGATCCAGATACTTCAGGGCACTGGAATTATAGAGAACCAGCTCACCGGTCTTGTTAACTACCAGTGCTCCTTCTGTAATCGAATCAATTATGGTTTTTAACCTTGTCTTTTCAAATGCTATCTCCAGAAGCCTTTCCTCACGCTCTTTTCTGAGGCGCTCGGCCTCGAGAATTAAAAGGCGCTTTTCATAACCTTTCCTGAGCTGCAGAAGAAGTTCTTCCGGAGTAAACGGTTTGGGAATATAACTGTAAGCGCCCAGCTTTGTCGACTCAATTGCAGTATCATAGCTTGCATAGGCAGTTGCTATGAAACATACTGTATTCGGATTTGCCTTACGGATCTCCTTAAGCACCTCGATGCCGTCTATGTCCGGCATTCTAAGGTCAATGATGGCCAGATCAAACTCGCTCATCTTTGCCAGGCGGATCCCCTCGGTTCCGTTTTCAGCAGCCTCGGCATGAAAGCCCTCACTTTCCAAAAGTCGTTTTGTGCCGAGCCTGAGTCCTCTTTCATCATCCACAATCAGGACATGTGGTTTATGGTTTTCCACTTGTTTTCCTTTTTTAATTTCAGGAGCAGTTTTCAGAACAGATGATGAATCAAAAACCAGATACTTTTCCCGGATAAATTTACAAATAATTACTGATATACATTATATAAAAATCAGACCACAGTTTCAAAGAAGTGCTCGATCTTTTTGAGGAGCTCCTCAAAAACAATCGGTTTGTTTAAGACTGCATCGCACTTTATCCATTCTTTCTCCTCGCTTGTTGAGGAACCGAATTTATAACCGGTAAGATAAGTTGCACTTGTAAGAAGAAATACGGGAATATTTTTCCCGTAGGCATCTCTCTTGATCCTATGGCAAAGTATAAAACCCGAATCGTGTTCTTCCATAATAAGATCTAAAATTGCTGCATCAGGCTTTTCCTTCTTAAACTGGTTCCAGCCATCCTCAACATTTTCAGCCGTAACAATTTGATAACCCTTGGATTCCAGCAAAATCCTGTGTTGTTCAAGCAAATCAATATCGTCATCAACCAGCAGGATCTTTTTTACTTTTTCGTGAACTGACATTTATTCAACTCCTTAGTTCATTATGGATTGATTGTTAAGGTGAGTAGGCAGCTTAATGGTAAATGTGGTCCCCTCACCCGGTTTACTTTGAACACCAATATCCCCTCTGTGCATTTTTATAATGCCATAGACTATTGCCAGGCCCAGGCCTGTGCCTTTGCCCATTTTCTTTGTCGTAAAGAATGGAGTAAATAGCTTACCTATATTTTCTTTCGGTATGCCGCAGCCGGTATCCATAAACTCCACGACTAGATTGTCGTTCTGCTTCATTACTCTTAAGGATATATTCTTATCCTTCTTGTCCTCAAAAGATTCAAATGCGTTGTTCAGGACGTTCAGGAACACTTCCTTAATCTGGTCGGCATCAGCCTCAATAACCGGCTCATCAGCCGTATTTTCCATTACTATCTTAACATCCTTATAAACCGGATTTATTGAGAATGCTTTCATTATTTTGGATAAAAGCTCCCAGACGTTAATTTTTGTAAGCCTCAGTTTCCCCTGACGTGCAAAGTTCAGAAGATTGGCTACAATGTTCTTACAGCGGTTAGTCTCATCAATTATCATGTTGAGATCCTCCGTGTACTGATTGCAGCCTGAAACTCTGGACCATTCATTCCTGAGCATTGAAGAATATAGCAAAATTGTGCCCAAAGGATTATTTATTTCGTGTGCCACGCCTGCTGCAAGCTGCCCGATGGAGGCCAGCTTTTCAGCCGAATGAAGCTGTTCCTGCGTATTTTTCAGCTCGTCATAGGCTTTTTCGAGCTTGTCAATTAAGTACGGCAGGCACATTTCATCCTCAGCCAAACCCTTTGCAATTGCAACAGCATACTCCCTGCACGAAACATATCCGCAAGCCGTGCAGTTGAGTTCATCCTGCTTTTCAAATTTGTTTGAGCGGGCAAGAATTTCTTTTATCTTCTCTTCCGAAGGCATCGGCTTTCTCTGGTTTTTATAAGAAAAATTCCGCCTGAAATTGATGTTCCTGCTGTTGAAAAGGTTGCTTTTCCACAAATGCTTATCAACATTGTTGATTTTTTCTTCGCAATATCTGATGACCTTTTCCCTTCTTGAATAATAATTCAGGTCACTGTCTATAGCCGGGCCGCTTATGCAACCCTCGCAGAAGAGAATGTCAACAAATTTCGAATTAATGTTGCCCTGGGCTATTTCGTTAAGAATCTCCAGCACCTTGTCCTTGCCTTCAACTACGATAGTCTCTTTTGCAAGAATGTCGTTCGAAATAGAAGCCGTTTTCAAAAGTCCGCCGGCAAGCGGGAAAACCTTTCCCATATGGGAATGCGGCGGGTCAAAATCTTCATCCGGAAGCTCTGAAAGCTCGACTTTCTTATTCCTGAAGATTTCTTTCAGCTCGGTAAAGGTAAGGACGGCATCAATGGCGCCAGAGACCTCGTCGTCTGTGTACTCACTTTTTTTGGCAACACAGGGCCCGATAAAAACAACTTTTATCTCCTCTCCCAGATTCGCCTTAAGATATCTTCCCATTGCGATCATTGGAGAGACAATTGTAGCCAGGTTGGGCACCAGTTCTTCAAGATATTTTTCAATATAGTTATAAACAGCCGGACACGACGAGCTGATAATCGTCTTTCCGTTAAAGGATTCCATCTCCCGGGAATATAGCTGCCCTATCAGGTCAGCACCAAAAGCGGTTTCTGCAACAGTCTTAAAACCTAAAAGACGAAGTGCAGCAGGCAGTTTAGTATAGCTTTCGGGAAAAGAGGCGGCAAAGGATGGTGCGACAATTGCAACTGCTTTACCCGAGGTAAGTATATCCTCAAGTATAACCTCTATATCGCTTTTTATCTGTTTTGCCTGCTGTGAGCAGACTTTCAGACAATGCCCGCAGCTTATGCACCTGTCCCCGATTACGACAGCCTGACCATTAACGACTCTGATGGCAATAGCAGGGCACTCTCTGATACAAGAGTAACATCTTTTGCATTTCTGCCCTATTGTACTTACAATACTTTTGCCCATTGCCATCAGATTCCACCTGGTTATGCAACAATATAACGCTAAACTAAAAACTACCTGCTGAACTTACTAACCGACACTGTTCTTTAGGAGCTCTTTTCTGTCGGTATATGTAGTATGCAGTATCTCGTGCGATTTATGGCTGTTCGGCTCTTTGAAAAATTCCTTGTAGATGGTTTTAACCGCTTCGTTTTCGTGACTCTTGCGGCAGACCATCTCTGAATCTATTTCATAAAGAGCTTTAATTCTCTTTTGTACCTTTTCAGGCTTATTGTGTATCGGCTGGCCGCCACCATTGATGCATCCGCCGGGGCAGGCCATAACTTCAATGAAATCGTATTTTGAAGTACCATTTTGAATCTCATCCAGAACAGGGCCAACGTTTCCGATTCCATTGACTACAGCAATATTTAATTCCAGGCCGTCTATCTTTACAGAAGTTTCTTTAATGCCGCTAAGCCCGCGGATATCCTCAAACTCCAGCTTTTCAAGCTCGCTTCCTGTAAGAATGTGGTATGCTGTTCTTAAGGCAGCTTCCATTACACCGCCGGAAGTGCCGAAAATGACTGCCGCGCCGGTGGATTCCCCGAGCGGGTTGTCGAACTTGTCTTCCGGAAGATCACTGAAATCGATTCCTGCCATCTTGAAATACCTGACCAGTTCACGGGTCGTCAGAACCGCATCAACATCCTGCATCATGGTTTCTGAAAGCTCAGGACGGTCTGATTCAAATTTCTTAACCGTGCAGGGCATAATTGAAACGACAAATATATCCTTCGGGTCAAGCCCCATCTTCTTTGCATAATAGGTCTTGGTTATTGCGCCAAGCATTTCATGAGGCGACTTGCAGCTTGAGATGTGCTCGAGCATTTCAGGCCTGTTCTGCTCAATATATTTGATCCATCCAGGGCAGCAGCTTGTAAACATCGGGAGCTTCTTTTTATTCTTTATCCTGTCGACCAGCTCCGTCCCCTCTTCCATAATTGTA
>JBLMYS010000362.1:0-16285 GCA_050258415.1 Acidobacteriota bacterium
ACAGCCGACGTTATGAGAGCTTCAATTATGGTTGTAGGAATGCCGGAGGGAATTTCAATCGTATCAAGCTTCTTCCTCATGGTATTTCTCGATAAGGTTTTCAGCTTTGCCGACTGCGCCGTGAACCCTAATCCGAACGCAGCCCAGCTGGCAGACATTGCAATTTCAACAGCTGACAACCACAAAAAGCTTACAGGTGAAGAGCCCTACGTTGCAATGCTTTCATTCTCAACCAAGGGAAGCGCCGATCACGAACTGGTTGACAAGGTACGTGAAGCCACAAAGATCGCGCAGGAAAAGCGCCCCGATCTTAACATCGATGGCGAGCTTCAGTTTGACGCCGCAATTGTTAATGGTGTTGGACAGAAAAAAGCCCCCGGCAGCAAGGTTGCTGGACGCGCAAACGTTCTTGTATTCCCCGATCTTCAGGCCGGCAACATAGGCTACAAGATAGCCCAGCGCCTGGGTGGCGCCGAGGCAATTGGCCCCATCAGTCAGGGGTTATCAAAGCCTTTCTTTGACCTCAGCCGCGGCTGCAGCGCAAGCGACATCGTAAACACCGCAGCAATTGCTTGCCTTATGGCATAAGACAGGGAAAAACATTCCCCAAAATTAAAAAAGTCCTGGACAGCTCAGCTTGAAAGGACTTTTTATTTTTCACGTGTCTCTTCTTATTTGCTGGAAAAGTTAATGCGAAGAATCAAATACGATCTGATTTGTTTAATGCTGCTATTGCTGATTCCATTGTTGATCTTGGGATAATGGTAGGAGCTGATTATCATAATGGAGAGTATATGAAAATAACTCTTTAGGATAGTTTAGCCCCAAAAGTGATATTCGAAGGGAAAATTTTAAGAAAACCAGAGGAGTACCACTTTAGGATGACATTTAATGCCAAAATTTCTAAAGGCGTATACTGCTTTATAACAGTAACAACAGGAAACAAGAAAAAGAAAAAAGCTAATATTGGAATAAAAGTTAAAAATGGTAATTATGAAGAAATTCTGATTCAGAAGTATAATGGAACAGATGAAATTCTTATTATGACAAGTGATTCTCCCGGGATATTCGATTAAAATAATTGGATTTGAAAGAAATCCTGGGTAAGATCAGATTCAAGGAAGTTCTACCTGAAGGATTACCCGAATATTATACGTCAGACTCTGAATGGATCGGGAATAGTGTTGTAAGTAATAACGGGAATCGTTATCTTTGTTTAAATTAACGCCAAAATGATACTTTCATTCAAAGATAAAAACACTGAAAAACTATTCAACCGGGAAGGTCAGAGGAAAATCCCGGAAGTTATAGTAAAAAAGGCCAGGATAAAACTTGAAATATTAAATGCTGCAACTGATCTGGATTCCCTCAGAATTCCTCCAGGAAATCAGTTGGAAAAACTGAAGGGTGACAGAGCAGGCCAGTATAGTATTAGAATCAACAGCCAATATAGAATATGCTTTAGATGGGAAAATTCAAATTGTTATGATGTGGAAATTGTAGATTATCATTAAATGGAGAATACCAAAATGGGAACAAAAAAATATCCGCCTATACACCCGGGGGAAATTCTTCTGGAAGAATTTCTTGAACCTATGGGAATAACTCAATACAGGCTTTCAAAAGCTATAGGCGTTCCCCCAAGACGAATAAATGAAATTGTACACGGCCTCAGGGGTATTACTGCTGATACGGCTTTGAGATTGGGAAAGTTTTTCGGTATGCCGGAAACCTTCTGGCTGAACCTCCAGAACCGCTATGATGTGGAAATGCAAAAGGATAAGATTGCTTCAAGCCTGGGGAATATACCTTATTATAAAAATCTGCCGCTGGCGGGGTAGGGGAATAATGTGTGTGGCCGCCATACATGGCGCCTCCTCAGGGCGCTGAAATGTTTTTGGGTTTCCATTTGCTATAGACAGAGCGCCCCTGTGGGGCTTTTTTAATGTGTAATTCTGCATTCTTTTCTTTCTTTTGCTTTTCTAAATCATGTCTGAACAGGTCCACCACATCTTTCCTTAAAACCTTCTTACAAAATTTTATCATTTCATTTTAGACTGAAAATTCTTTGTATACCCTTATGGCAAAAATCTCACAAATAAGGGAATATATGGATACTGAAGGCAGACAGAGAGTCGTAATCGAAAACGTGAAGCCGAATGTCAACTGCGGCGCCTACCCGATTAAAAGAGTAATAGGAGAAAAAGTCATAGTAACTGCCGATATCTTTGGCGACGGCCACGATACCATTGCTGCTGAAATCCTTTACCGCAATTCAGGCAGCAAAGAATGGAAAACTTCTCCCATGAAATTTGTCGATAATGACCTCTGGGACGGATCTTTCAGGGTTGAGGAGGAAGGCTCCTGCTTTTTTACTGTAAGAGGCTGGGTCGACCACTTTACAACATGGCAGAAGGACCTTGTTAAACGAATCGATGCCGCGCAGGATGTAAGCGTGGAACTGATGATTGGCGCCGATATGATTGATTTGAATGCACGGCAGGCAAATGCCCAAGACCAGAAAAAGCTGCAGGGTTATTCTGAAAAAATCCGCGGCGGAAATGCTGAACTGGCTTTTGAAAGTGAGCTTTCCTTACTCATGCAGCTTAATACCGATAAATCAACTGCAACCGTCTTTCACCAGGAATTTGAAATCTGGGTGGAAAGACAACGTGCACTCTTCAGCGCGTGGTATGAACTCTTTCCACGTTCGGCAAGCCCTAACCCGGGCCGCCATGGTACGTTTAAGGACGTTGTAAACCTTCTGCCCGATATCCATGAAATGGGCTTTGACATCATTTATCTTCCCCCAATTCACCCGATCGGAATTACAAATAGAAAAGGGAAGAACAATTCCACCGAGGCCGGGCCTGAAGACCCCGGAAGCCCCTGGGCCATAGGATCCAAGGAAGGGGGGCATAAAGCCATTCATCCGGAGCTTGGAACAATGAATGACTTTAAGAATCTGATAGCAAAAGCAAAAGACTTCGGAATTGAAATTGCGCTTGATATCGCCTACCAGTGTTCTCCCGACCACCCGTACGTAAAAGAACATCCCGAATGGTTTAAATGGCGCCCCGACGGGACTGTCCAGTATGCCGAGAACCCCCCTAAAAAATACCAGGACGTTCTTCCAATAAATTTTGAGACTGAGAACTGGAAGAAACTTTGGGATGAATTAAAAAGCATATTTTTATTCTGGATAGATAAAGGCGTTAAAATTTTCCGCGTGGATAACCCCCACACAAAACCTTTCGGCTTCTGGGAATGGGTAATAGAGGACATTAAGAAAAATTATCCTGATGTTATTTTCCTCGCCGAAGCATTCACACGCCCCAAGGTAATGTACCGCCTGGCAAAGGTTGGCTTTACACAATCCTATACCTACTTTACCTGGCGAAACACAAAAGATGAATTTAAGGAATATTTAACAGAACTGACAAAGCGTGACGCACGCGAGTTCTACCGCCCGAATTTCTGGACCAATACGCCAGACATTCTACCGGAAAACCTCCAGTTCGGAGGCCGCGCGGCCTTTATATCGCGCTTTGTCCTGGCTGCTACACTCTCTTCAAACTACGGCATTTACGGGCCCGCTTACGAGGTCTGCAACATTACCGGGATTGAAGAAAAAGAAGAATACATGAACTCTGAGAAGTACGAAATTAAATACTGGGACAGGGATAAGCCGGGCAATATAAAGGGCGTTATCAGCAAGGTTAATAAAATCAGGAAAGAGAACTCGGCGCTTCAGACAACGTATAATATTGAATTCTACGATTCTGATAACCGATACCTCCTTTGCTACGGGAAGGTCTCGGAAGATAAATCAAATATTATTGTAGTTGTCGTAAACCTTAACTTCTTCCACAAGCAGTCAGGCTCAGTTAAAATCCCGATTAAAAAACTTGGCATCCCAGAAAAGCAGTCGTATCTGGTCCATGAACTTCTTTCAGATAAAAGGCTGATGTGGCAGGGGAGCGAGAATTTTGTGGAGCTGGATCCTGAGACTTCTCCGGCAAATATTTTTAAGATTTATAAAAGATTAAGACGTGAAGATGATTTTGATTATTTCATGTAGATACCGGTGAGGAGAATATGAGTGCCGATAACCAAAAAATTTCAATTGATCCCTTATGGTATAAAGACGCCGTTATTTATGAGCTTCATGTAAGATCCTTTTTTGACAGCAATAATGACGGCATAGGGGATATAAACGGGCTGATAGAAAAGCTGGACTACCTGGAAGACTTGGGGGTTACAGCGCTCTGGCTTCTGCCTTTTTATCCCTCCCCGCTGCGCGATGACGGCTACGATATAGCGGATTTTTATAATGTGCATCCCGATTACGGCACTCTCCGCGATTTTAAGAGACTCCTGAAGGAGGCCCATCAAAGGGGACTGCGCATAATTACCGAACTGGTAATAAGCCATACATCAAATGAGCATAAGTGGTTTAAGAAGGCAAGGGAATCAAAACCTGAGAGCCCGTGGAGAAACTACTATGTCTGGAGCGACACCCCCGATAAGTATACCGAGGCAAGGGTTATTTTTAAGGATTTTGAAACCTCTAACTGGGCGTGGGATCCTAAGGCACGGGCTTATTACTGGCACCGGTTTTATTCATTCCAGCCCGACCTGAACTACGATAATCCGGAAGTCCGCGAGGAAATATTAAACATAATCGATTTCTGGTTTGAAATGGGTGTGGACGGAATACTCCTCGACGGAATATCTTACCTTTATGAGCGCGAAGGAACTGCCTCGGAGAACCTTCCGGAGTCGCACGGTTTTCTGAAAAAATTAAGAAAACATGTGGATGAGAAGTTTACAGCTAAAGTGCTGCTGGCAGGAGTAAACCAGTGGCCCGATGACGCTGCAGAATATTTCGGACGTGGCGATGAATGCCAGATGGCTTTTCATCTTCCCGTTATGCCGCGCATTTTTATGGCGCAGAGAATGGAGGATAAATTCCCACTCATTAATACACTGCAGCAGACGCCCGAAATCCCCGAGACCTGCCAGTGGCTGATGTTCCTCAGGAACCACGATGAACTTACTCTGGAGATGGTTACAGATGAAGAACGCGATTATATGTACAGGACTTACGCGCAGGACCCGAGGGCCAGGCTTAACCTGGGAATAAGACGCCGCCTGGCTCCGCTTCTTAATAACGACAGGAGAAAAATTGAGCTTGCCAACATTATTCTCTTTTCACTTCAGGGCACGCCGGTTATTTATTACGGCGATGAAATAGGAATGGGGGATAATTATTATCTGGGCGGCAGAAGCGGTATGCGTACTCCAATGCAGTGGACGGCCGAGAGGAATGCAGGATTTTCAAATGCCGAGACTCAAATGCTTTATCTTCCAGTGCTAACCGGTTCGGAATACCTGTACCAATCCATTAATGTTCAGCTGCAGGAACAAAATTCTTCCTCACTGCTCTGGTGGATGAAAAGAGTAATTGCTGCTAGAAAACAATACAAGGCGCTGCGCCAGGGCACGCTAAGGTTTATAGAATCCGGTAATCCCAAAGTTATGACTTTTATCCGGGAGTTTGAAGACGAAACGATTCTTGCAGTTATAAATTTATCGCGCTCTGCACAGGTGGTTAAGCTTGAACTTAGTGAATTTCAAAAATATGTGCCTCAGGAAATTTTCAGCCAGACAATTTTCCCGGTTATTGAAGAAGGGGCTTATGTATTAACATTGGGAAGCCATGACCATTACTGGTTTCAGCTTGAAAAGCAGAAAGCCGGGGCCGAAGAGTCAGGCGATACAGCTCTTCCCGAAATGAGGGTCAGTAAACAGTTCAAAGAAATATTTGAAGAAGAAGCAAAACTTTATCTGGAAAGGAAAGTTCTTCCTTCTTACATAAAAACCTGCAGGTGGTATGGCGGAAAAGCCAGGCAGATGCAGAGCGTTATGGTTAAGGAAAATATACTGATACCTGTTAACGGAAGTTATGCTTATGTTTTAATTATACGGGTTAATTATGCCGCAGGCGCGCCGGAAAATTACGTTTTAACCGTTTCCTATATCAGGGAAAAGGAAGCCGAGAAAATGATTAAAGACAATCCGCAAAGCATTATCTCGCGTATAAAGATCGGGAATGAAAGCGGATTTTTGTTTGATGCAATTTACAGCGAAGACGTCAGGAACCACTTCCTTCAGATGATACAAAATAAGAAGAAGATAAAAGGGGGTGAGGGCGTACTCTCGGCAGAGAGAAGCAAAAAATTTAACAGGCTTCTTGGCCAGGCTGATCTTCCCGGGCACTCGAGAGTATTAAAAGCTGAACAAAGCAACTCCTCGGTTTTGTACGGCGAGACTTTCTTTTTGAAGTTCTACAGGCATGTCGAGGAGGGAATAAATCCCGACGCGGAAATGATCCGGTTTTTAAGCGAGGAAAAGAATTTTGAAAATGTTCCTCCTTATGCCGGAAGCCTTGAATATCATTCCTCAGGGGCGGAGCCTCATGTGCTGGCACTGCTTCAGAAATTTACATTTAACCAGGGGGATGCCTGGACGGTTACGCTGGACGCCGTAGGGCGTTATTTTGAGAGGGTAATTTCACAGAAACCTAAAGCTCAAAACTTCGATATGAATCTTGAAAATATCTTTGACCTCAGGTTTCAGGATATGCCGGAAGTCTTGCAGAATTTAATTGGTACAAGTTTCTTTGAAAAAGCAAGCCTCCTTGGAAAAAGGACCGGGCAGATGCATGCTGCTTTATCGGCTTCTGAGGATCCCGACTTTGCGCCGGAGGCTTTTACAATGCATTATCAAAAATCTCTCTATCAGACACTTCAGACCAATACACGAAGGGGAATGGAATTCCTGCGGGGCAGCCTTAAAACGCTCCCGCCCAATATGAAAAAGGAAGCTGAGAAAATCTTATCGCTGGAAGATAAAATACTGGAATACTGCAAAGGAATTCTGAATAAGAAAATATCCGCCAAAAAAATCAGGATACACGGCGATTATCATTTGGGGCAGGTATTAAACACAGGAGATGATTTTATGATAATTGATTTTGAAGGCGAGCCAGTTCGCTCTCCCGGTGAAAGAAGATTAAAATACACGGCAATGCGCGACGTTGCGGGAATGGTGCGTTCTTTCCACTATGCAGTCTACAGCGTTTTCTTCCAGCGTTCAAAAATGCATCCCGAAGACGCCTCTATCATGCAGCCCTGGATTGAGCCATGGTATTACTATATTACCGGTGCTTTCTTAAGCTCATATCTTGAAGCCATAAAAGGATACGATATAGTGCCGGAGAAAAGGGATGAATTAAATATTCTGTTAACTTTATTCCTGATTGACAAATCCATTTATGAAGTGGGTTATGAATTAAACAACCGTCCCGACTGGGTAATCATCCCGATGCAGGGTATCCGGATGATCACGAAAGGGTTTTCGGAATGAAAAAAGGCGCCCATGGGGCGCCTTTAATCTTTAGCTTATTTCTATTTCCACATCCTGCTTCGGTTTTGGAGGTCTTTCATAAAGAACGGTCAGGTCTTTATAGAAAGAAGCCACTTCATATGGCACCTGATCCCACGTAAAGCGCCAGGTCCAGTTGCCTCCCAAGCGTCCGGGATAGTTCATCCTGGCCTCGCTTCCCAGGTTCAGTATATCCTGCATCGGAATTACAACCATATTGGCAACCGAGGCGTATGCGGCTTTAATAAGAGCATGAGTTATATAATCCACGCTTCCGTAGTAGTTAATGTACTTTTGCGTGAATTCATATATATCGCTGCTCTTGTCCTTTGAGGCTTTCTCGAAGAATCCTCTTGTTGTGTCATTGTCGTGCGAGCCGGTATGTACTACACTGTTCTTTATTATATTGTGAGGAAGGAATCTTGTCTCCTGCCCGGTACCGAAAGCAAACTGGAGCACCTTAATTCCGGGGAAGTTGAACTGGTCTCTCAGCTTTTCAACCGACTTTGTAATTACGCCCAGATCCTCGGCAATGATCGGAAGTTCTCCCAGGTACTTATTTATTGTCTTAAAGAATTTTGCGCCCGGGCCTTTAACCCATCTTCCGGTTATTGCTGTCGGCGCGTCTCCCGGAATTTCCCAGAAAGCGTCAAAGCCGCGGAAATGGTCTATTCTTATTACATCCACCATCTCAAGCAGATTAGAGAACCTTTTCCTCCACCATTCGTAGTCGTCTTTTTCCATTTCATCCCACTTGTAGAGCGGGTTACCCCAGAGCTGTCCGGTTTCGCTGAAATAGTCGGGTGGAACACCTGCAACGGTCAGGAGCTTTCCTTTCCTGTCAACAGAAAACTGCGACTTATTGGCCCAGAGGTCCACGCTGTCGTAAGCAATAAAGATCGGAAGGTCGCCAATTATCTTAATTCCTCTTTCATGGGCATAGTCCCTGAGGGCTATCCACTGCCTGAAGAAGAAGAACTGAATGAACTTATAGAAAGTTACCTCCTGCTCAAGTTTTGCGGTCCATTCCTTAATTGCAGCTCTTTTTCTGAAGGCTATATCCTCAGGCCACTCAGCCCATACGCGTCCTTTATGGTAATTCTTAACCGCCATAAAGAGGGCATAATCATCCAGCCAGCTTTTATGTGCTTTTGAGAAGTGGGTAAACTCCTTTTCGAGGGCCTCATGGCGAGTTTTGGAGAAATTCTTAAACGCCTTCCTTAAAAGCGAGTATTTGTAGTCAATTACGCGTCCAAAATCGATCTCACGGGGGTTGAAGTCAGGGATTTCTCCCAGGTCTTTGCCCTGCAGAAGGCCGTCCTGAACCAGCAGGTCGGGGCTTACAAGAAGCGGGTTCCCGGCAAATGCGCTGAAGGTCTGGTATGGCGAGTCGCCATATCCCGTCGGGCCCAGAGGGAATACCTGCCAGAGTTTCTGCCCGGCTGCCTCAAGGAAGTTAATGAAATTGTAGGCCTCGTATCCCAGGTCTCCTATTCCAAATCTTCCCGGCAGGGAGGTCGGATGAAGCAAAATACCGGCTGAACGTTCAATCATTTTTATCCTCTTTAATGAATTTAATAATTGGAATTTCTAATTAAATAATTTCGTTTTCTTTAAGGGATATAAGCTATAAAAGATTTCATTTAAAAGGCAAATATTTTACGAAAATTTTCAGTATAAAAATTTTTTAAAAAGGTTTGGTAAGTAAAAAAAAATAATTATTTTGTATTCAGTCATTAGCAATATCCTACCAAGCCTAATGCTCATAAAAACCTTAACTCCTTAAGAGGGTTCCGGCAAGGAAAAATTTTAAGGGGATGCTTTCAAAAGTTTAGCTTTTTAACGTGTTGTTATTTTACTGAAAATTAAGAATCTTAAATAGTAAGATCTACTTACCTTTTGAGGGTATATGCTATCCTTTTTTAAGGATAACTTTTACATAAATATAAATTTTGGGAGTCTTCAATGATATTTAACAGAGTATTTACCAAACAGGGAGAGGACCCTTTATCTTCTTTTGAGTTCCAGAAAAGGACTTCGGAGATAAAGAATCCCGACGGGTCGATCGTTTTCCGGATGGAAGACGTCGTGGTGCCCTCGGGCTGGTCGCAGGTGGCAACGGACATCATTGCCCAAAAGTATTTCCGCAAGGCCGGGGTACCGAAACTTCTCATCAAATCCAGCGAAAAGGGGGTACCTCAGTGGCTCCAGACTTCAAAGGCTGATGAGGTTAAACTTGGCCAGCTCCCGGAAAAAGAAAGATTTACTTCCGAGACCGACGCCAGACAGGTATTCCAGCGCCTTGCAGGATGCTGGACATACTGGGGATGGAAGGCAGGCTACTTCGATAAGGAAGAAGATGCAAGAACATTTTATGATGAAATGCTCTATATGCTCGCTAACCAGATGGCCGCCCCCAACAGCCCGCAGTGGTTTAATACGGGCATCCACTGGGCCTACGGGATCGAAGGCCCCTCGCAGGGTCACTTCTACGTGGACTATAAGACCGGTAAGCTTACGGTCTCACAGGATGCATATACTCATCCGCAGCCTCATGCATGCTTTATTCTGTCCGTAAACGACGATCTTGTTAATGAAGGCGGAATTATGGACCTCTGGACCAGGGAAGCACGCCTCTTTAAGTACGGCTCCGGCACGGGAAGCAACTTCTCTAATATCCGCGGCGCTAACGAACCTTTAAGCGGCGGTGGTAAGTCTTCGGGACTCATGTCTTTCTTAAGGATAGGCGACCGCTCGGCCGGCGCTATAAAATCAGGCGGCACAACAAGGCGCGCTGCAAAGATGGTTACTATAGATATGGACCACCCAGATATTGAGGAATATATCAACTGGAAAGTTGTCGAAGAACAGAAAGTGGCCTCTCTTGTTGTAGGTTCAAAACTCTGCAACATCCACTTAAATAAAATTATGAAGGCCTGCTACGACGAGCATCCTGAAAACGACCGCTTTAACAAGAAGCTTAACCAGAAACTGAAGGCTGCCGTTCTTGAAGCACGCAAGGCTCTTATTCCCGATAACTATATTGAAAGGGTAATCCAGCTGGCAAAGCTAGGCTTTACTTCAATTGAATTCCCTGAATATGATACCGACTGGAATTCAGAGGCATATGCAACCGTCTCAGGACAGAACTCAAATAATTCAATCAGAGTTACAAACCAGTTTATGCGCGCTGTCATTACAGACGGCACCTGGGACCTTCTCTGGAGAACTGAAAAGAAGAAGGCAAAAGATGAAAATAGAAAACCCAAGGCATATAAATCCCTTAAGGCAAGACATCTCTGGGATGAAATAGCCTATGCCGCATGGGCTTCTGCCGACCCGGGACTTCAGTTCCATACAACAATTAACGAATGGCATACATGCCCCTCTGACGGGGAAATCAGGGCTTCAAACCCATGCTCGGAATACCTCTTCTTAGACGATACGGCATGCAACCTGGCTTCACTTAACCTCGTGAAGTTCTACGACACAGAAACACAGAAATTTAACATAGAAGCATACCGCCATGCCTCAAGGCTCTGGACGGTTGTGCTTGAAATAAGCGTTTTAATGGCACAGTTCCCGAGCGCTGAAATTGCTAAGAAAAGCTACGATTACAGAACTCTTGGCCTCGGATACGCTAACCTTGGCTCACTTTTAATGCTCCAGGGCATCCCTTACGACAGCGATCAGGCATTTGCCATCTGTGGCGCCCTTACGGCTATTATGCATATGACGGCCTATGCGGCTTCAGCTGAAATGTCCATGGCTTTAGGACCCTTTGCCGCCTATGAAAGAAATAAAGAAAGCATGCTCCGCGTGATAAGAAACCACAAAAGAGCAGCTTATAACGTGCCTAATGAAGAATATGAAGGGCTTTCCATCTATCCGATGGGAATTAACCCGAAACATTGCCCCTCAGACCTTCTGAAAGCAGCCCGCGAAGACGCCGATAAGGCTCTGGACCTGGGTACAAAACACGGCTTCAGAAACGCTCAGGTTACAGTAATTGCTCCAACGGGAACAATTGGACTTGTAATGGACTGCGATACTACGGGTATTGAGCCTGATTTCGCGCTCGTTAAATTCAAGAAACTTGCCGGAGGCGGTTACTTTAAGATCATTAACCAGTCGATTCCACCGGCCTTAAAGCGCCTTGGATATAACCAGGAGCAGATAAATGAGATTGTAAAATACGCAAAAGGCGCAGGAAGTCTGAAAAACTGCCCTTATATTAACCATGAAGCACTTAAGAGCAAGGGTTTTACAGACGAAGCTCTTGAGAACCTGGAAACAGTACTTCCTTCAGTCTTCGAAATCAGCTTTGCCTTTAACCGCTTCATCTTAGGCGAGGAATTCTGCACCAAGCATTTGGGCTTTACAAAAGAACAGCTTAGCGCATGGGACTTTGATATGCTCTCGGCTCTCGGATTCTCAAAACAGGAGATTTCAACGGCAAACGACTACGTTTGCGGTACAATGACCGTTGAAGGTGCACCGTTCTTGAAGCACGAGCACTACCCGGTCTTCGACTGCGCAAGCAAATGCGGCAAGAAGGGTACAAGATTTATTAAGACAGGAGCCCACATTAAGATGATGGCCTCAGCCCAGCCTTTTATCTCGGGCGCTATTTCAAAGACAATAAATCTCCCTAACCAGGCCAGCATAGATGACATTAAAACTGCATATATGGATTCCTGGAAGCTCGGCATTAAGGCCAACGCACTCTACAGGGACGGATCTAAGCTTTCTCAGCCTCTTAACACTGTTGCAGTTGAGGAATATGAAAGCATTATGGAAGCCAGGGAAGACAGCGATATTGTTAAAATTGCCGAGAAGATCATTCACCGCTATATTGCTAAAAGACGCCGCCTTCCGGACAGAAGAACAGGCTATACGCAGAAAGCCAAGATCAACGGGCAGTCGGTTTATATCAGAACAGGCGAATACGAAAACGGCCAGCTTGGTGAAATCTTTATCGATATGCACCGCGAAGGCGCAGCCTTCAGAAGCCTTCTGAACTGCTTTGCAATATCGATTTCTTTAGGACTCCAGCACGGTGTGCCTTTGGAAGAGTTTGTAGATGCTTTCGTATTTACACGCTTTGAACCGAGCGGCATGGTACTGGGTAACGACAAGATCAAAATGGCTACCAGCGTTATAGACTATATTTTCAGGGAACTTGCCGTTAACTACCTGGGCCGTAACGACCTGGCTCACGTGGCTCCTGAGGACAGGGGGCAGAAGAAGGTTCAGGAGGAGTTCGAAAGCGAAGAGGTTATAAGCGAAAGGCTCGTTGAACTTAATGCAAGCGACCTAAAGCTTCCGGACGACATAAAGCTTCCGCGCATGAAGCCCGATGCCACGGTAAAGATAATCACACAGCCTAAGACCGATCCTATGACGAGCAAAATCAAGGAGGCCAGGGAAAAAGGCTATACAGGGGACGTCTGTACAGAATGCGGCAGCATTACAATGGTCCGTAACGGTACATGCCTCAAATGTATGACCTGTGGAAGCACCTCAGGCTGCAGCTGACAGACAGAATTATAGTTCAAAATTAAACCCCGGCAGGATCTCTTCTGTCCGGGGTTTTTTATTGGAGACAGGAACCATTTCCTGGCTGGAAGTGCGGAGCCAGGAACCATTTCCTGGCTCCATTTGATTCCAGGCTCTTTTTTTTCTCATTTCCTTTCTTATATTAGATTATTTCTAAGCCTTTCCCCGGAATGAAAAAAACTCGTTTTTTCGTTGATTTTTTGCATTAAAAGCCCTAACTTCACACTCTTAATTAAGTTATGATTTCGGAAAACATAAATATTGTCAGAGACAAAATTCAGCGTAAATGCCTCTCTTCAGGGCGCAATCCTGAGGAAGTAAGGCTTATTGCCGTTTCCAAGAATACCGGGATCGATTCCATCTGCCAGGCTCTTGAGGCCGGAATTACCGATCTGGGTGAGAATAAGGCGCAGGAACTGACGGAAAAAGTGCCTCTTATTGACAAAAACGTGAACTGGCATTTCCTCGGCCACCTTCAGACAAATAAGGTTAAATATGTCGTCCCTGTGGCTTTTTTGATCCATTCCGTAGATTCAATCCGCCTGGCTGAGGAAATTAACCGGCAGGCCATAAAACTTGGCAAAGTCCAGAAAATCCTTCTTGAGGTCAAAACTTCTGAGGAAGCCACAAAATACGGCCTAAGTAACTCCGAAGACCTTTTAAGGCTTGCTTCTTTCTGCCAGGAGGCTCCGGCGCTGGATCTCAAGGGGCTCATGACAATGGCACCATATACCGATGATGAACGTTTGATAAGGAAAAGTTTTTCTGAATTGCGTAACTTTAAGGTTATGCTGACGGACCGGGGCTTTGAATTGAATGAGCTCTCAATGGGTATGACACATGATTATGAAATAGCTATAGAGGAAGGCGCAACTATGCTTAGAATTGGAACCGCAATATTTGGAGAACGTGATTATGCGAAAAGCTGGAGGGAACAGTGAAATATACACCCCTTAGCATTAAAAGCCAGGAATTTAAGAAGGTTGTGCGCGGCTATGATAAAGATGAGGTGCATGTCTATCTTGAAAGGCTTTCTGAGGAATTTGAAAAACTCACTAATGAGAACGAAACGCTGAAAAAAGAGCTCGAAAAAGCTAACTCTAAAATTTCTGAATTCAGGAAAATTGAAAAGAACCTGCAGGATACACTCCTGAAGGCTTATGAGTCATCTTCCAAAGCGGTTGAATCGGCAAAGAAACAGACTGCGCTTATTATTAAGGAGTCTGAACTAAAGGCCCAGCAGATAATTGAAAAAGCTAAAAGCGATGCCGATAAGATCCGTAACGCGGTTTTGGCCCTGAGGGAGGAAAGAAACCTTATTATAGCTAAACTGAAGGCTCTTCTTAACTCACAGGCTGGACTCCTGGAGGCAAAGCTTGAACAGGCCCCGAAGGAAAAACCGGCTGAAAAGAAAACATCTGAAGCTGAAAAACTAAATCTTAACATAGACGATATACTGGAAAAACTACTATGAGCGAACTAACTGAAAGAATCAATGAAACCCTTAAGGTCATAAGGGAAAAAGTTTCCGGCGACTTCGAAGTGGGAATTATTCTCGGAACAGGTCTTGGCGGACTTGTTAAGGAAATTAAAATTGAAGCCGAAATTGAGTACGGTGACCTGCCTCATTTTCCTCTTTCAACTGTTGAATCGCACCACGGCAAACTGATCTTCGGATCTATTAATGGAAAGAAGGTCGTTGCCATGCAGGGACGCTTTCATTACTATGAAGGCTATACAATGCAGCAGATCACTTACCCCGTAAGGGTAATGAAATTCCTGGGAGTTAAGACTCTCCTGGTCTCAAATGCATGCGGCGGAATGAACCCTCTTTTCAGGCGCGGCGACATTATGCTCATGACAGACCATATTAACCTACTTGGCGATAACCCCCTGATAGGGAAAAATGAGGATGAATTGGGGCCCCGCTTCCCTGATATGAGCGAGCCTTATAACCATGAGCTCATTAAGCTTGCTGAAGAGATTGCTCTTGAAAATAAAATCAAGGTCCAGAAGGGTGTTTATGTCGCAGTTCCCGGACCCAATCTTGAAACAAAGGCTGAATACAGGTTCCTGCGCCAGACCGGCGCCGATGTGGTCGGTATGTCAACAATTCCGGAAGACATAGTTGCAAATCACATGGGAATGAAGGTCCTCGGCTTCAGCATCATTACAGACGAGTGCTTCCCGGATGCACTTAAACCAGTAGATATAAAGGAAATAATTGAGGCTGCCAACAGGGCCGAACCAAAGATGACTCTTATAATGAAAGAAGTCATTAAGAAATTATGAATAAAAAGATAAAACCATATTACTTTGCCGCGCCCCTTCTGCTCGGGGTCTTTATGTTCGGATCCAACTTCCTGAATACAAAGCTCTTTTCTTTCGGGGATTTGAACTTCTCGGTGTGGTTTGTGCTTTCTGTATTCTCATTTGCATGCGGCTGGCTTATTGACAAGACAATGAAATGGAAGGCAGGCGGAAAGGTAATCTTTGCCGTAATCGTTGCAACAACAATCACCAGCGTAATTATGATCACTTTCTTCAGGGAGTATTTCTCGTCAAATGAACTTGTCGTGGAAAACCTTATATTATATAGTTTACGAAACGTCGTCCTGGGCTGCATGGGATTTTTCGGTATGTCTGTAGCTGAGGTGTTTGTTCTGCAGAAGGAAGTTGTAAGCCTGAATAACAGGATAGACGCATATGAAAATATGGTGGCCAACGCCCAGAAAGAAGCCGACCTGAAACTCAAGGAAGCACAGCTGAATGCGCAGATGATTGTCCGCGAGGCCGAAATGGAAGCCAAAGAGCACCTGGAGAAGAAAGCTAAAGTTGAAAAGGACTTAAAAGAATTCATTCAGGTCGAACGCGAGCTCATACGCAAGTACGAGGAAAATGAGTAAAAAAATAAGAAATATTTGATATTTAGAAATAGATTTATAATAATTAATATTCAACACAAAATAAAACCATGTTTAAGCAGAATCCTGAAAAAATAAATTATTCTGAAATAGAAGAGAGAATCTTAAAATTCTGGCAGGATAATAGTATCTTTGAGAAAAGTGTAAGTTCAAGAAGCGATAATAAACCTTTTACATTTTATGAAGGCCCTCCAACGGCAAACGGAAAACCGGGTATTCACCACGTCATGGCAAGAACCCTGAAAGACCTCGTCTGCCGCTATAAGACGCTTCAGGGCTATCAGGTTCACCGTAAGGCCGGCTGGGATACACACGGACTCCCGGTTGAAATTGAAGTAGAAAAGCAGCTCGGA
>JBLMYS010000363.1:0-19886 GCA_050258415.1 Acidobacteriota bacterium
AGAAGACATCCTGAATAGACACGGCCTGAAAAATTATTTCCGCATTCTCTTGTAAAAATTCTTCGTGAATCTTTTATCAAAAATTTCCGTCTTCACGTATTCAAATTTCAGCTCGCGCCCGATATTTCCAAACAGGGGAATGCCGTCACCAAGAACAATTGGAAGGGTTGCTATGATAAGCTCGTCTATCAAATCTTCCTTTAGGAAGCTCTGAATTGTCTTTCCGCCATCGACATAAAAATTCTGATAGCCAATGGCGTTAAGCTTGCGCATAACTTCTTTTGGACTTCCACTAATAATTTCAGCTTTGCCGGAGAGCTTCTTTGGGATTTCTTTCAGATTTCGGCTAATGACAAAAACAGGTTTGGGATACATCCAGGGATCCATGGAGAGTACTTTTTCAAATGTGTTCCTTCCCATAATCACGGCGTCAATCCTATCCATAAACTCACCAAATCCCCAGTCGCTTCCTTCAGGATTTGGGATCTCAAGGAGCCATTCAATGCCGCCGTCACTTTTTGCTATAAAGCCGTCCAGGCTTTGGGCTATATATACATATGCGGACATATGGGATACCAAAATAGTTGTTTTGTGTACCAATATTATAGAAGGGCGCACCGCCGTGCGCCCCTACAGCTATTACTTAAAATCAGCCGTTTGCTCTGGGACCAGCCTTGCGGACGTCTTCTGTCACGTCCTGTGCAAACTGCTGGAAGTTGTCCTGGAACATCTTGGCAAGCCTCTGCGCCGTGGCATCGTACTTGCTCTTGTCATTCCATGTGCTCTTCTGATTTAATACCTCAGAAGGAACTTCGGGACAGGAAACAGGAACCTCAACGCCGAAAACAGGGTCAGTGCAGGTCTCAACATTGTCAAGCGCCCCGCTTAAAATAGCGTTCAGCATAGCACGGGTGTAACGGATCTTCATTCTCTGTCCTTCCCCGTACGGTCCGCCGGTCCAGCCTGTATTAAGAAGCCAGCACTTTACGTCGTGCTTTAAGATCTTCTCTCCTAAAAGCTTTGCGTAAACCGAAGGGTGAAGTACCATAAATGGCGCTCCGAAACAGGTGCTGAAAGTAGCCTTGGGCTCGGTTACACCTTTTTCCGTTCCTGCAACCTTTGCTGTGTAGCCCGAAAGAAAATGATACATCGCCTGATTGTAATTCAGTTTTGAAACCGGAGGAAGCACGCCGAAAGCATCTGCCGTAAGCATGATGATATTCTTCGGGTGTCCGCCCATTCCGTCAGGCTTTATGTTGTCAATGAATGTAAGCGGATATGCGGCTCTCGTGTTTTCAGTCAGGCTGTCGTCATCCAGGTCAAGAAGCCTTGAATTAGCATCCATTGATACGTTTTCAAGCACGGTCCCGAACTTTTTCGTAACACCATATATCTCAGGCTCAGCTTCTTCCGAAAGACGGATCATCTTTGCGTAGCAGCCGCCTTCAAAGTTAAATATGCCATTCTCGCTCCAGCCATGCTCGTCGTCGCCAATGAGCCTTCTGTTAGGATCAGCTGAAAGCGTGGTCTTGCCTGTACCTGAAAGTCCGAAAAGAATAGCCACGTCACCATCTTTACCAATATTCGCCGAGCAGTGCATAGACATTACATCCTTCTGAGGAAGCATGTAATTTAACACGGTGAAGATCGACTTTTTAATCTCACCGGCGTAGCTCGTTCCGCCAATAAGTACCAGCTTTTCCTTGAAGTTAATGGTAACAAATACTTCTGAATTGGTCCCGTCCAGCTTCGGATTGGCATGGAAATTAGGCATGTCAATAACGGTAAATTCCGGATTGTGTCCTTCGAGCTCTTCCGGACTATTTGCCCTTATAAAAAGATTGCGCGCAAAAAGGTTGTGCCATGCTGTTTCTGTAATTACCCTTAAATGCATCCTGTATTCGGGATCGGCTCCGGCATAACAGTCCTGAACATAAATGTCCTTATTCTGAATGTATGCCTGCATTTTTTGGTAAAGATGAGTGAATTTCTCCTCGTCAAGAGCTGAATTTACCTTCCCCCACCAGATTTTATCCTGGTTTGTTGGCTCTTTTACGATAAACTTGTCGTTAGGGCTACGGCCCGTGTGCTGCCCTGTTCTTACGACCAGGGGACCAAAATGCGAAAGTGTGCCTTCACGCCTGTAAAGGGCGCGTTCAACAAGCTGGGCTGTACTGAGATTGTAGAAAACATCGTTAATGTTTCTTATCCCAAGCTTGTCTAACTGACTGATAATCTTATCTTTTGGTATCATTTTGCAATTGTTCCTGCAATATTAAGCCCTCCGCGGAGGGTTCATTTATTTAATGTATTAACTGTAATTAAACCCGCTGCACTCCGTTAATCTGAAAAGACTAAACGATTCATAGCATCATTTTTCAGCGGTAATCTTTTGAGAAGTTTTTAACTAAGTGCTCTTTATGGGGCTTTCCGCGGTAAGTTTAAGAAAACTCATTCATTCCCCCGAAATCCAGAGCCTCAAAAGCCAATCAAAAAATAACTATACAAGCAAAGAATTTCCAGAAACAGGACCCAATTATCTTTTATAAAATTTTCTCTTGTTATTTTATCCAAATTTAGCATTCCCGTTTTCTCATACTGAAATCTTTGCTGAGTTTGCTTCCGAAGTGCCTATTTCTTATGATATGCTAAATTGGGCGAAATTTCAAGAATAGAAGTCAGGATGTCTTATTTTTTGTATATCCTGAAAAGAATCTAAAGCGTGGTCTAATGCACTTGCGATTTAGGCAAAAAAATTCAAATTTAAAATAATCCCTTTTCCCATGTCCTTTTTCTGTCCATAAAACTAACAGGATGAATTATGATTTTCCCGATTGGTGACGATAATACCGACCGTACCATATTTCCCTTGACGAATTATCTGATCATTCTATTAAACGTTTTTGTGTTTGTATTCCTGCAGGGCTTCGGCTCAAACATAAAATTTACTTACGCCTATTCCACCGTGCCTGCGGAGATTGTTACGGGAAAAGATATTATTACAGAAGACCGGGTGATGGAGGATCCTGAAACGGGTGAAAGGGTGGAGGTGCCGGGGCTGCAGAAAACACCCATAAACGTATACCTGACAATCTTTACTTCTATGTTCATGCACGGCGGCATCGCGCACATTTTCGGCAATATGATATTTCTCTGGGTATTCGGCGATAATATTGAAAATAAGCTCGGACACATGCGCTATCTCATATTTTACCTCATCTGCGGCGTTTTGTCGTCACTTTCACAGGTCATTATTACAATTATGTTCAATGGCGACCCTTACGTTCCTACTCTCGGGGCTTCGGGCGCAATTTCAGGCGTGCTCGGGGGCTATATGCTCCTTTACCCCAGACGGCGCGTAAGAGTGGTGCTCTTCTATATACTTACTGTGGTTCCGGCCATCGTGGCTATAGGCATGTGGTTTGCTTTCCAGGTTATTGCGGGACTTGGCGGCCTGGGATCCCAGGGAGGGGGAGTGGCCTATGCCGCACACGTGGGCGGATTTATTGCAGGCTTTATTCTAATTAAAATCTTTGCTATTGGACGCCCTTAAACGGACATGTTGACGAGTGAGCCGGTAAGATCCTTTGCCGAAGGATTAAATGAATTGAAAAGCTTCTCCTGCCTTGTCTCAGCCGGCGTGGGCTGAAGCTTCCTCAGGTGCTCCGCGGGAACTGTAACTATGTATCCTGTTGCAGGAACCTCAATTTTATCTTTGAGGGACTCTTTTTCCTCAAATCCTGCCTTGCTTAACATCTCCGGAAACTGCGCGCTTAATGTATCGTGAAAAACTTCCCGGAAAGTCTTAAACCGGCTCTTGTAACCTGCCGGATTGGGACTGCTGGGATAAAGCCTGTCCACAACTTTCCCGGCTGCATAGGCTGCGGAAACCGAAGAAATATGGCCGATATTACTATTCAAGCTTTACCCCATAAAATAAGTTTCTTTCAATATCACAATTGCTCCGGAAAAGAGCAACAATAAATTAAACTATTTTATGAATTTCTTTTAATATCTTGTCCGTTGCGCCCAGATTCTCATTTACAAACATGGAGGAAATTTTCCCCATCTTCTTTCTTAAATCATCATCTTTTAAGAGGGTTCTCAGCCAGCGGTATGCTTCTTTTTTATTCCTTAAGACTTTTGATGCGCCTATCTTTACAAGCTTCTGCGCCTCCTGAGAGTTCTCAATCCTGGGACCGAAAAGAACCGGGATGCCGTATACGGCCGGCTCAAGTACATTATGGATTCCCTGCTTAAAGCTTCCTCCTACGTATGCAAGATCTGCATAATAGTAAAGCGTAAGTAATATTCCTATTGAATCGACAATTATTATTCTTTCACCTTTATACTCATTGAGGTAAGAGAACCTTATCGAAGTGCATTTGCCTCTAAGCTGGTCTTCCAGCTTCTCTAAGTGCTGTACCGTAGGCTCATGCGGAACAAGTATCATTACAACACTTTCATCATATTTCGCTATCTTTAGAAACGCCGGCAGGAGTACCTCCTCGTCAGCTTCCCATGAGCTTCCGGCAACAAAAACTTTCTTCCCCTCAAAAAATCCATCCTTAAATAGCTTCTTTTCCTTTGCCGCCACACTCTTCTGATATACCCTGTCGTACCTTGTGTCGCCTGCTGTCTCAAGCTGCCCGTTTTTTATGTCGAAAGCACGGAAACTTTCCATGTCTGCTTTTGAAACGGTAAATATCTTTGTAATGTTTTTGTAAAGCGACTTGTGGAAACTGATCGATACAGGAAGCTTGCGGTTGGAATTTTCTCTCATCGTGGCGTCTATAATAAAACAGGGGATGCTGCGTGCCTTAAGCTGCCAGATGAAATTTGGCCATATGTCATAACGCATCATTATGGCAAGATCGGGATGAACTATGTCCAGAAACCTTTTTGCCAGCGCCGGAGTATCAAAAGGCATGTAGGAAACTACGTCGGCATATGGATAGTTCTTCGAGTTCTCGTAACCTGAAGGCGAAAAGAATGTGGCAATTACGTTTACGTCTTTTTCAGCCTTGAGTTTCTGTATTACCGGCTTTGCCTGCTCAAACTCTCCCATCGAAGAGGAGTGAAACCATACCATCTGCTTTTTCTTGTCCAGCTGTACCAGCGCAAGTATCAGGTTTTCAAAAAGCCTCTGTCTGTCTTTAATTCCTCTCTTTATCTTGGCATTAAAAAGTCCGGCTAACTGGAAAACCAGATAGAGAAAGGGGAGAACTATAATATTATAAATGAGATACCAAAATTTCATCATGACAAATCTAAAATTCTTTTTACGTTATCCATTACTGCTTCGGGAGTAATCTCAAGCATACACTTAAAGTGTCCTAAAGGGCATTTTTCCCGCCCAATGTGAGAACACGGTCTGCAAGATAACGAATTGTTTTCTAAAATTAAATTCTTATTCTTATATGGAGTAAATCCGAATTCCTTTACAGTAGAACCGAAAATCGCCACAACCGGCACACCCAGTGCACAGGCCGTGTGCATCATCCCCGAATCATTGCATACAACCGCCCGGCATCGCTTCATAACTGCCGCCGTAGCGAACAGGTCGTCGTCGTTACTCATATCTAAAGATCCGGGAATTTCACCCGAAAGCCTGCGGCATATTTCTCGGTCAGACTTCCCGCCTGAGAAAATTATATTAAATCCTTCTTTTTGCAAAAGCCTGCCAAGACGGGTAAAGTACTCCGGGGGCCACATCTTTGTAAAATGCCTGGAACCCGGGCAGAATGCGATATAATTATCTTCAGCTTTGAGATCAATGGACACATTTTCAGGCAGGAAAAGATCTAATCCCTTATCATCCAGCTGAAAACCGGGAATTGAAGAGGCATAACGTACTGGGATCTGAGGGGCACTTTGAAGCCTGTTAATCTTGAATTTTACCAGGAGGAATTTATCAAATGACCTTTTACTGAAGCTGAAGGCCTGTGCCCGAACGGCTTTTATTACCTTCTGGCTCCTCAGGTTATTCTGAAGGTCAACTACAACGTCGTACTTTTTTTCTTTAAGACGCTCAAAAAGCTCTCTGTTATCATCCCTCTTATAAAGGAGAACTTCATTAACATAAGGGTTAAACTTTAATATATCGGCGTACTCATTCCTGATGAGAAAATCTATCTTCTTTTCAGGATAGAGATTCTTAAGGCTGCGGAGAAATGGCGTGGTAAGAAGAATGTCTCCCAGTGAGCTAAGTCTTATGATTAAAATATTTCCAGCGTCGCCTGTATTCACAAAAACGTCCTAAACTAATCAAATTTAAGACCCAAATTTACTCAAATAACAGCTATTCTTCCAATTAAAGTTTATTGTAGTTTTCCTCAGACTTGTTTATTTTTGGGAAAAGAATAAAAAAAATAAGGACCAATTAAAATGACTACTTTACCGCCGCCTTCAGTAAAGCCTTTCCCTGAAGATTCACTGGAAAAGCAGGTTTATAATATAGTGGAGAAGTACAAGGAAAATATTCCTATTATGAACGACAGGAACCGCCTTGGCTATAACCTGTTCAAATATATGAGTGGAGAAGGCGACAGCCCTGAAATTCTGGTTAAATCCACAAAAATCAAGATCGTGGGTATGACAAAAGAAGAGCTGGCTCAGAAACTTTCTGCAGACTTAAAGGCCGTTAAAAAATAAAATTTTGTGTGCTCCTTTTATTTTCCCCCTCCCTCAGAAAAGAGAGGGGGTATAAGGAGATCTATTTGGACACCTCGGGAATCGTCACTTCCTCCTCAGCAATAAATTTTTCCACCATAAGAACGTCTTCCTTATTTCCCATGAAAACAGGTGTGCGCTCATGCAGATGCTCGGGCACTATCTCAAGTATTCTTTTCTGCCCGTTTGAGGCCATGCCGCCGGCTGACTCCACAATAAAAGCCATCGGATTGCACTCGTAAAGAAGCCTTAGCTTTCCGTTCGGATTGCGGCTGTCGGCAGGATACATAAAAATGCCCCCGTAGAGCAGGTTGCGGTGAATGTCTGCTACCATGGAACCTATGTAACGCGTCGAATAAGGCCTTCTTGTTTTTTCATCCTCTTCCTGCAGATACTTAATATACTTCTTAAGCCCGGGATGCCAGTACTTGTAGTTCCCTTCGTTAATGCTGTAAATCTTTGATTTTTCTGGAATCCTGATGTTGTTATAAGACAAAAGGAACTCTCCCAGGGCCGGGTCAAGCGTAAAACCGTAAACTCCGTGCCCCGTGGTGTAAACTAAAATTGTGCTCGATCCGTAAAGGACGTATCCCGCTGCCACCTGCCTGATGCCGGGCTGCAGACAGTCCTGAAGCGTTCCGTCGCTTCCGCCGTCGGGAGTAACCCTCTTAAGAATTGAAAAAATTGTCCCCACGCTTACATTTGCGTCTATGTTTGAGGATCCGTCCAGGGGATCAAAAAGAAGCACATACTTTCCCTTTACGAAATTTTTTGGTATCGGGATCACGTTTTCTTCCTCCTCACTGGCCATTACGCAGAGGTGCCCTCCGTGCTCCATCGCCTTAAAGAGCACTTCGTGCGAAAATACGTCGAGCTTTTTTACTTTTTCTCCCTGAACGTTTGTGGTGCCTGTGTAGCCTATGATGTCAACAAGTCCTGCCTTATTGACCTCGAGCGAAATGATTTTTGCCGCCAGTACCAGATCCGAAAGAAGGGCGGAAAGCTCTCCCGTGGCCTCGGGATGCTTTCTTTCCTCTTCCAGAATGTGCCTTTGAATGGTCATCAGACTCTGTGCCGCCATAATTTCCTCCGGTTCATGATTTAATGAGGGTTTTATTACGCGGTTTTTGTGATCTCCTGATCTTTGTATTGCAGCTGATATAGCTTGTAGTAGATACCGCGTTTTGCGAGCAGTTCCTGGTGCGTGCCTATTTCCCTGACCTCACCCTTATGCATTACAATTATCTGATCGGCGTTCTGAATCGTCGAAAGCCTGTGCGCAATTACAATGGCAGTCCTGTCGACCAATAGTTTTTCAATAGCCCTCTGTATAAGGATCTCGGTTTCCGTATCCACACTGGATGTCGCTTCATCTAAGATAAGGATTTGCGGG
This sequence comes from Acidobacteriota bacterium, assembly GCA_050258415.1. GTDB lineage: Bacteria > Bacteroidota > Ignavibacteria > Ignavibacteriales > SURF-24 > JAAXKN01. Next base: position 8,066 of record JBLMYS010000363.1, read on the forward strand.
TTATAAGCAAGAGCCCTTGCAAAGGATAAAAGCTGTTTCTGCCCCACGCTTAAGGTTGCGCCTTTTTCCTTTACCTCTTCGTTATATTCATTGGGAAGAAGCGATATGAATCTATGGGCTCCTACACTTTTTGCGGCCTCAATTATCATCTCATCGGTAATCTCAGGATTGTTAAGGCTGATATTCGACTTAATTGTGCCTGAGAAGAGGAAAACGTCCTGCAGCACTATGGAAATAAACTTCCTCAGCTCTCGCTTGTCTATATCCTTAATATCAATGCCGTCTAAACAGATTTTTCCCTTATTGATGTCGTAGAATCGGGTAAGAATATTTATTAGACTTGTTTTCCCGGCGCCCGTTGCGCCTACAATTGCCACTGTCTGCCCCGGACTGATGCTGAAGGAAACATCCTTTAAGACGTAATCCTCGTCATTATATGCAAACCAGACGTTCCTGAACTCAATTTTTCCCTCAACTTTATTAAGCCCAACCGGGTTTTCGGGACTTTTGACAAACGTATTGTTGTCCAAAAGCTTAAATACCCTTTCACTTGAGGCCATGGCGGTCTGCATGATATTATACTTATCCGACAAGTCCCTTATCGGGCGGAAGAACTGGTCGATAAGCTGAATGAATGCAAAAAGAACGCCTATTGTCATGGCGTTATGAATAATTTCCCCTCCGCCATACCATATGATAAGGGCAAGCGCAATTGAGCTTAAAAATTCAACCGCGGGATAGAAGACCGCATAATAAAAAATTGAGTCTATATTTACTTTTTTGTAGTCGGAGTTAATTGAAGAAAATCTGTTAAGCTCTTCTTTTTCCTTGTTGAATATCTGTACCACGTTCATTCCCGTTACATGCTCCTGCATGTAGGAATTAAGTCTGGCCAGGTGGAAACGCACGTCCCTGTATGAATCCCTTACCTTCCTGCGGAAAAGGAACGTTCCGTAAATTAAAAACGGGAAAACCGAAAGCGTTACAAGTGAAAGCTTCCAGTCCATAAAAAACATAAAGCCTAAAATCCAGAGCACTATAAAAACGTCGCTGAACACGTTAACGATTCCGGAGGAGAACATTTCGTTTAATGATTCAATGTCGTTTGTAACCCTGGTGACAATACGCCCAATCGGGGTCTTGTCGAAATACTTCAAGGCCAGCTTTTCCACGTGTGCAAAGAGCTTAACTCTCAGGTCGTATATGATCTTCTGCCCCATGTACTGCGTGTAATAGGTAAGAAAGTACTGCATAATGGCCTGAAAAAGGAGCGTTCCTATCATAGCCATGGTTACCAGCATGAGGCCGTGGTAATCTTTGTTTTTTATATTGTCGTCAATTGCCACTTTTGTCAGTACGGCTCTTAATGGGCCGAAAGCCGCAACAATAACGTTTAATACAATGGCGAAGGCCATATATTTTTTATACGGCTTCACGTAACCCAGAAGGCGCTTCATCAGCTTTGAATCGTACGCCTTGCCTAAGACTTCATCATCTGCTTTATAATCCTGTGCCATAAACCTTTTTCTAAATTCTTATTTATCAATAGAAGCAAAGAATTGTTCTTTGCCCTTTTAATTCAGTTCTTCCAGTTCTTTTTCCAGCAGCTGCTTGAAGTGCAGTCCTGCATAAATTCCCTGTTTGCGCACCAGTTCCTCGTGCGTGCCCTGTTCGGCAATCCTGCCTTCGCTTAGGACAAATATAATGTCGGCATCCTTAACAGTCGATATGCGGTGGCTGATAATAATGCTTGTCCTTTCCTTCATAAAACTTCTCAGGTTCTTAAGTATCCCTTCCTCAGTCCTTGTATCCACGGCCGAGAAGGAGTCGTCAAGAATGAGAATTGCAGGGTCAATTGCAAGCGCCCTTGCAAGGCATGTCCTCTGCTTCTGCCCTCCGGAGAGAGTAATGCCGCGTTCACCCAGCATGGTTTCATAACCGTGGGGGAAAGCATCGATGTCTTTTGTAAGCTGCGCAATCTCAGCCGAGGAAGTAACCACCTTCATGTCGGTTTCCTTTAGTCCGTAGGCTATGTTGTTAGCCAGAGTGTCGGAGAAAAGGAAAGTCTCCTGCGGGACAAGCCCGATATTTTTTCTTAATGATTTAAGCGGGATCTGCTTAATATTCCGCCCATCTACTAAAATCTCGCCTTCGGTTACGTCGTAAAGCCTCGGTATCAGGTCCACAAGCGTGGTTTTCCCCGAGCCAGTCTGCCCTATAATAGCGGCAGTCATACCGGCAGGTATTTTAAGGTTTATATCCTTAAATACAAAGGGGAGCTCCGGTGCATAACGGAAGCTTACATTCTTAAACTCAACCGTGCCTTTAATTTCTTTTATGGAATGGTCTGTGGCCTCACTATCCTCAATCTCATACTTTTCAGAAAGCATTTTGTTTAAGCGCTTCATGCTGGCTGAGGCCTGCTGAATGAGGTTTACCACCCAGCCAATTGCAATCATAGGCCAAATGAGAAGACCAAGATAAATAACAAATGCCGAGATCTCGCCCAGGTTCATAGTGCCGTTTATTACCTGTATGCCGCCAAGCCAGATGACAAGAATAATTGAAATTCCAGTAACAAGATAAAGAGCGGGCTGGAACATCGATTCAACTTTAACCATGTCCATGTTCTTAACTAGATAATCGTGGCTCAGCGCCTCATATTCATTTATCTCGTTGTCTTCCCTTACATACGACTTAATGACGCGTATACCCGAGAAGCTCTCCTGCGCCTTGGTCGTCAGTTCAGAGAACTTCTCCTGTATGTAGGTATACTTAACGTGTATCTTTTTACCCAGCTTATAAACCAGATAGGAAAGTACAGGAAGCGGCAGAAGCGAATAAATTGTAAGCGTAGTGCTTAACGATAACATTATAACAATAACCATTACAAGACGCACAAATGTATCTATTGAATACATGACCGCAGGGCCCACAAAGGTTCTTACCGCGTTGAGGTCGTTTGTTGCATGCGCCATTATGTTGCCCGTGGAGTTGTTCTGGAAATACCTGAGCGAAAGCCTCTGTATGTGGCTCCAGAAGTCCTGCCTCAGGTCGTACTCAATTTCCCGCGAGACGACAATAATGGTTTCCCTTATCAGAAATCTGAAGACGCCGCTTAAGAAAGATGTAGCTATAATAAGGAGCCCGTAACGGACGAGTACCGAATACTCCACGCTTTTCTGCAGGGCGTTAATGCTGTCCTTTAAGAACAAAGGGACGTACACTGTACCCAGATTCGAAAGTAAAATAAATAAAACTCCCAGAAGGAGTTTAACTTTATATCTTAAAAAATATTTTTTTAACGCTAAAAGACTTTTCATAAACTCTACTTATAACTGCTTGTATGATACTAAACTACTAAAGAACGGTAAAAGTTGCTTAAAATTTGTACTAATTTTCCGTTCAGCGAATTTTTTAATTTAAGATTTCAGACTTAAAATAGAAAGTCCTTTGTTTTGAATACTTTAAAAAGAAAAAATCCCGCCATTCCAGCTAATGGGAAAGCGGGATTTTTATCAAAAAATATGCAGGCTTAGTCTATTATTTCAAAACCTGTGTATTTCTGCAGAGGCTTGGGAACAATCACTTTGCCTTCGGGAGTCTGATAGTTCTCAAGTAAAGAAACCATCAGGCGGCTTGTGGCAAGACCTGAACCGTTAAGTGTATGCACAAATTCCGGCTTTTTCGTCGTCTCGTTGCGGAAACGTATATTTGCTCTCCTTGCCTGGAAGTTCTCGAAGTTGCTGCATGAAGAAGCCTCAAGCCATCTTTTCTCAGCTGGCGACCAGGTCTCAATGTCGTAGCACTTTGCGGCCGAAAAGCTTAAGTCACCCGTGCAGAGCATGAGTATCCTGTAGGGGATATTAAGTGCCTGGAGTATGTCTTCGGCATCCCTGACTAATTTTTCAAGCTCATCATAGGAATTTTCAGGCCTGGTAAACTTAACCATTTCAACCTTATTGAACTGGTGAACCCTTAAGAAACCCTTCGACTCTTTTCCGTATGAACCGGCCTCACGCCTGAAACAGGCAGAGTAAGCGCAGTATTTAATCGGGAGCTCTTTTTCTTCAATAATTTCGCCTCTTAAGAGGTTTGTAACGGGTACTTCGGCAGTAGGAATAGGATAAAGCCCGTCTTTATCTATTGAATACATGTCCTCTTCCATTTTGGGAAGCTGACCTGTACCCTTCATCGAGTCCTCGTTAACGAGGAAGGGGGGGAATACTTCCTTATATCCATGCTCGTGGATGTGCTTGTCGAGCATGAAGTTTATAAGAGAGCGTTCAAGCGTGGCGCCTTTACCCATATAGACCGGAAAGCCTGATCCCGAGATCTTGGCCCCGCGTTCAAAGTCCAGGATCTTAAGCTTTTTACCGAGCTCTATGTGATCCATAACTTTTTCTTCAGATTCAAACGAGAACCCTTCCGGCAGCCAGCGCCTTACCTCTACGTTATCGGCAGCGGATTTGCCCACGGGCACTGATGGATTCGGCATATTGGGTATATACATCAGTATGTCGTTTAAGTCCTTTTCAACCTGCCTTAACTGGTCGTCCAGCTCTGTAATCTGGTCAGATACCCTTTTCATTTCAGCCATAACGGCCGAAGTGTCCTGCCCGGCTTTTTTCATCTGCGGAATCTGGCTTGAAGCCTGGTTGCGCTTTGCCTTCAGCTCATCGGCATTCAGCACGAGCTCGCGCCTCTGAGCGTCCAGGGCCAGAAGCTCATCTACACGCGCGGTTTCATTTTTATTCTCAATTCCTTTCTTTACAAGGTCGGGATTCTCCCGAATGAATTTAAGGTCTAACATATTTGCCTTCTGTTATTTTACTACAATATTATAAATTTTATTCTTCACGTAGATTTCTTTAACTATGGTCTTGCCATCTATGTGCTTCTTAACCCCGTCGGAAGAGAATACAAGCGCCTTAACCGATGCCTGATCGTTCTCGGCCGGGACTTCAATTGTTGTTCTCAGCTTGCCGTTTACCTGAACTGCAACGGTTACCCTGTCTACAGTCAGTGCCTCAGGATCAGGAGCGTACCAGTTGGCGTGCTCAAAAATTGAACCCTTCTTTCCTATCATCTGCCAGCACTCTTCTCCCATGTGCGGTGCAACAGGAGCAATAAGGCATGCAAAGCGTTCAAGCACATAGCTCTGAAGACTGGGTCTGCAGGCTTCGAGATTCTTTGAGAGCTCGTTTATCAGCTCCATCAAGGCCGCAACGGCAGTATTGAAACGGAAGTTATTTATCTCTTCGTCGTATTTAACTATAGTCTGATTGATCTTCCTGTAAACGCTTTTCTCCTCTTCCGAGAGCGTCTGAACGTCGAACTTATCGGGAGCCGGATTATTGATTACACTGTTTTCAAACCTCTGGAAAACGTCGTAGGACCTCTGAACAAACCTGTCCACGCCCACAATACCGGAGTCGCTCCAGTCGCCGCCTGCCTCATAAGGGCCCATGAACATCAGGTAAAGGCGGAATACGTCACTTCCATACTTGTTTATAAATACATCGGGGTTAACAACGTTGCCCTTCGATTTAGACATCTTGGCGCCCTGGTTTGTAATAGTGCCCTGATGTATAAGGTTCGTAAAAGGCTCGTCACTGTGCGTCATTCCAAGATCTCTTAAGAACTTGTGTACAAATCTTGAATACAAAAGGTGCATCGTTGCGTGCTCGGCTCCTCCGACGTACATATCCACCGGTGTCCAGTCGTCTGCAAGCTTCTTGTTGAACATCTTGTCACTCTCGTGAGGATCAAGGTAACGGAAATAATACCAGCTCGAATCGACAAATGTATCCATTGTGTCGGGATCCCTCTGTGCCTCGCCACCGCACTTGGGGCAGGTGACGTTCATGAATTCCTTGTTCGTCGTAAGGGGGGATTTCCCTGAAGTGGAGAATTCCACGTTGTATGGAAGCTCAACCGGAAGATCTTTCTCCTCAACTAAAACCTCGCCGCACTTTTCGCAGTGTATTACGGGTATTGGTGTTCCCCAGTAACGCTGGCGTGATATGAGCCAGTCTCTTAACCTGTAGTTGGTCTTTCTCTTTCCTTTGCCTTCTTTTTCGAGTGAGGCTGTTATGTCATCAATCGCCTTGTCTGAAGGTGTTCCTGAAAAAGAGCCTGAGTTGATAAGCTGTCCCACTTCCGTATAGGCTTCATTTAACGGGTCAGTTTCACTAGTTCCCGGCTGAAGCACAACCTTGCGGATAGGGAGGTTAAACTTATGCGCAAATTCAAAATCGCGCTCATCGTGCCCCGGAACCGCCATAACGCATCCTGTTCCGTAGGTTGCAAGCACGTAGTCTGCCACCCAGATCGGTATCTTTTCTCCGTTTACCGGGTTAATGGCGTAGGAGCCCGTGGGAACGCCTGTTTTTTCCTTTGTAGTTGAAGTCCTGTCGATCTCTGAAAGCGACTTTACAGAATCGAGGTAAGCATCAACCTGCTCTTTAAATTCAGGCTTTGTCAGTTTCTGAACCAGTGGCTGCTCGGGAGCGAGCACTACATAGGTCACGCCAAAAAGCGTGTCGGGGCGTGTAGTGAAAACTGTAATTTCCTCTTCATGGTCTTCAATCTTGAACTTGACTTCCGTACCTGTGCTCTTGCCGATCCAGTTGCGTTGCATGAGCTTTGTTTTCTCGGGCCAGTTTATTTTGTCAAGGCCTGATAAGAGCTCCTCGGCATATTCGGTGATCTTAAAGAACCACTGTGTAAGATTTTTGTGTATGACTGTTGTGCCGCAGCGTTCGCAGGTCCCGTCTGAGAGCACCTGCTCGTTTGCAAGTACCGTCTGGCAGCTTGGGCACCAGTTAACCGGGGCATTCTTCCTGTATGCCAGCCCCTTTTTATAAAGCTGTATAAAAAGCCACTGGTTCCACTTGTAATATTCCGGTACGCAGGTCATCAGTTCTGAATCCCAGTCGTACATGTTTCCCATATTTTTAAGCTGCACGCGTATGTCTTCTATGTTTTTCATCGTGCTGTCATATGGGTGAATTCCCGTCTTGATGGCGTAGTTTTCAGCCGGAAGGCCGAAGGCGTCGTATCCTATTGGCTCAAATACGTTAAAGCCCTTAAGCTTCTTGTATCTTGCCCACGAATCCGTAGGACCGTAGTTATACCAGTGCCCGCAGTGCAGTTTTGCACCCGATGGGTAAATAAACATTACGAGGCAGTAAAGCTTGCTTTCTTTTTTAGAAAGGTTTGTTTTATATATCTTATTCTCTTCCCAATAAGACTGCCATTTCTTTTCAACTTCAGAAAAAGGGTATCTCATAGCTATATGTTAATATTTTGTGAAAAATTAAAATTAAAATTATCGAAAAAGGAGCGGTTTATCAAGGCAAAGGGGGAGTTTGACATAATTATAGATATATAAATAATAAAAAATTCGCCTCGGGATGGGGAAAATTCCCTTTTCAAGCGTCAAACAGATATTAAACCGGGCATTTTTCCCGGGGAGGGAATTATCCGCCCTTTTGTGGAAGGGGACTAAATTTTAGCTTATTTTTAGCATTAATGCTATAAATATGAATTATTAACACATAACAAAGGAGGTTATCTTCAATGAAATCAACCCAACTGCTACTGCCTCTGTTGCTGGTGTTTATGGCTGTCATCAGTTCAGCCCTTTATGCCGGCTTCAAGAAAGGAGAAACCTATCACGGGTTTAAGCTCCTGGAAAAACGTTTTGTAAAGGAAGTAAACGCCGAATGCCTTTACTTCGAACATGTTAAGTCGGGCGCAAGACTTCTTAAGATTGCCGCTGGCGACCCGAATAAGACTTTCGGCGTGGGCTTTAAGACCGTTCCTAACTCCGACTGCGGAACGCCGCACATTATTGAACACTCCGTCCTTAACGGATCAAAGAACTATCCTGTCAAAAGCCCCTTCGATATACTCTCAAAGGGCTCGCTTAAAACATTCCTTAATGCCTTTACTGGAAGCGACAGGACATTCTACCCGTTTGCAAGCATGAACGACAAGGACTATTTTAACCTCATGCGCATATACCTGGACGCTGTCTTTAACCCCCTCATCTACAGCGATCCCCGGATACTCAAACAGGAAGGCTGGCACTATGAACTGGAGAGCAAGGATGCCCCCGTTGTATATAAAGGCGTCGTTTATAACGAAATGAAAGGCGCTTACTCAAGCCCCCAGAGAGAACTGGACTACCAGATAAATAAAATCCTTTTCGCCGATAACGGCTACAGGTTTTCCTCCGGCGGATACCCATCGGCTATACCTAAACTGACTTATGAGGATTTCCTTAATTTCCATAAGACTCATTACCATCCTGTCAATAGCCACATCGTCCTCTACGGCGATGCCGACCTGGATAAGGAACTTGCACTCATTGACTCAGAATATCTTTCAAAATTTGAAAAGTCTGGCGGAAGGCCCCAGATACCGCTCCAGAAGCCTTTCGATAAGATGAAGGAAAAAACAGCCTACTATTCAATAGGCGAAAATGATAAACCAGAAAACCAGACCTTCCTTTCTCTTAGCTTTGTTGCGGGACTTAATTCCGACCAGGCACTCGTGATGTCTTTGAACGTCCTGGCTGACGTGCTCGTAAACCAGGAGGCAGCTCCCGTGCGCCTTGCTCTTCAAAAGGCGGGAATCGGTAAGGACGTTTACGCCGCTGTTGACGACATTCAGCAGAACGTCTTCCAGATCGTCGTCCAGAACGCCAACCCTGCCGATAAGGATAAATTCCGTGAAATAGTAATGCAGACACTCAAAGAAGCCGCTGAAAAAGGACTCGATAAAAAAGCCGTCGAAGGCACCTTGAACCGCATCGAATTCCAGCTCCGCGAAGGCGACGACGCGCAGAAGGGCTTAACCTACGGCTTCCAGGCCCTCCCCGGATGGTTCTTTGCAGATGACCCGTTCTTAACACTGGAATACGAAAAACCACTGGCACAGGCTAAGACGGCTCTTACAAGCAATTATCTTGAAAATATAATTCAGAAAGATATTATAAATAACCCTCACTCGCTTCTTCTTACTCTTGAACCCAAACCGGGCCTTGAAAAAGAGAACATAGCGAAGATGAATGAGGAACTTGCAGATTATAAAAAATCGCTTTCACCTGAAAAGGTCGACGCCCTTGTAAAGGAAACACAGGAGCTGATATCTTACCAGAAGAGAGAAGATACACCCGAGGCCCTGGCAACAATACCGATGCTTGAAAGAAAAGACATCAACCCCAAGGCTGAATTCTATTCACTGGAAGAAAAGAAGGTTGCGGGCCTTCCTGTCTTAAGCCGCGAGGAGTTTTCAAACCAGGTCGATTACGTAAGATTCATGTTTGACGCCCGCGTACTGCCCACGGAACTTGTGCCTTATGCGGCATTATTAACTGAAGTCCTGGGAAGCCAGAATACCGATAATTATTCCTATGGCGACCTCGATCAGGCATTGAACATCCATACCGGTGGCTTCAGAAGCTATCTTTCAACTTACCTTGAGAACAGGGATGACAATAAAATGATCCCGAAGTTCGTCCTGGATTCAAAAGCAATGAATAGTAAGATTGATAAGCTTTTTGAACTGGCAACGGAGATTGTAAACCATACGCGCTATCAGGACATTGACCGCCTGAAGGATATAATCGTGCGTTACCAGTCGCGCCTTGAATCTCAGGTAAAAGAAGACGGACGCGGCTTTGCCTTCAAGCGCCTTCAGTCCTATTTCACAAACGCCGGAAAATTCAAAGAGGTTACAGGTGGCTTTGAGTACTACTGGTTCATTTCAGACCTCGCTAAGAATTTCGACACAAGATCTAAAGAGATCAGCGACAACCTGTCTAAGGCAGCCTCTCTTCTTTTTACAAAAGACAATATGATTGTAACCGTAACCGGCGCAAAGGAAGACTATGATAAGATGGCTTCGGGAATTGAAGCCTTCGCAAAGAAACTGCCCGAAGGAAAAAGCGAATATAAAACCTGGGCATTTAAAATGGATAAGAAGAACGAGGGATTCCTCTCTCCTTCAAAAGTACAGTTCGTTCTGCAGGGCTACGACTTCAGGCAGCTGGGCTACTCATGGAGCGGAAAGATGAAAGTGCTCGATCAGATTCTTTCTACAGACTACCTCCATAAACGCTTAAGAGTCATCGGAGGCGCCTACGGCGGATACTCTACCTTCTCTCCTGAAGGCGGGGTACTCTTAGCTTCATACCGCGACCCGAACCTGAAGGAAACTCTGGACAACTACATGGGAGCTCCTGAGTATTTGGAAAAGTTCCAGGCGGACGAAAAGGAAATGACACGCTTTATCATCGGTACCGTCGCAAGAATGGACATGCCTTATACGCCTTCACAAAGAGGCAGTATTGCGGTTAAATACTTTCTTGAGAAAACAAAACCTGAGGACCTGCAGAAAGAGCGCGACGAGGTTCTTTCTACAACGGTTCAGGACATTCGTGATATGAAGAAACTGGTCTCAGACGTGGTTGCAAAGAAGACCTACTGCGTTTACGGAAACGAGGAAAAACTGAAATCGCAGAAGGATCTTTTCGGAAGCCTCGAAAACATCAACCACCAGTAGTTTATCGGAGTATTAACTTACTACATGCCCTGAAGGCCTAAAAACCTTCAGGGCAATTTTATAAATTTACTTTGGACAACAATGCAGTATAATATAACAGCTACAATTGGCCCTGCCTCAGATAGTGAAGCCATATGGCGCGAGATGATATCACTGGGAGTTACTTCCTTCCGCCTTAATACCTCGCATATGGAAGCAGTAGAAACTGAAGAGATGGTTAAAAGAGTTTTAGAATTTTGTTCGAAGGAAAAATTCGACGTGCCCGTCATCCTGGACCTCCAGGGAAGCAAGTGGCGTATTGGAACAATTGAGCCGCATGAATTAAAAGAAGGTGAAACGGTTGAGCTAAGGATTTCAGAAACTTCAGAAGATAAAAACTATCTTCCTGTTCCACACGAGGATTTCTTCAGGGCCGCACGGGTCTCAGGTAAAGAAATTGTGCTTAACGACGCGAAAGCGGTGCTGGGTGTTGAAACAATTAATAATAATTTCATAAGAGCCCGCGTCACAAAAGGAGGTCCCGTATCCTCAAGAAAAGGGATAACTTTTTCATCATCACATTTCAGAAGTGAAAGCTTAAAGAAAAAAGACCAGGAGATTATAAGAAGTACAGCGCGATATAAAAATGTAAGGTATGCTGTCTCTTACCTGAAGGACGCCGAAGAAATGAAGCGCTACCGCGGGTTTATTGGAGAAGGCGCATACATAATAGCAAAACTTGAAAGGGAAGAGGCACTCCAGGATGCGCAAAGGATAATGGATTACTGCAATGAACTCTGGCTATGCCGCGGCGACCTGGGAGCCGAACTGGGCTTAAAAAAGATGGCGGAGGCTGCCGCTGATTTTTCAAGTATTATAAAAGACATAACCCGTCCCGTTATTTTAGCAGGACAGGTATTAGAGCACATGGCATATCATGCAGAGCCCACGCGTTCAGAAATAACCTGCATTTACGAAGCCCTTCAGAAAGGCTATAAAGGAATAGTATTATCCGACGAAACCGCCGTAGGGAAATATCCAATTGACGCCTGCCGCACCGCCGCAATGTTCAAATGAGATGGCTTCCAAATTTACGACTCATAATTATGCCCGTATTAAAATGCCGCGGTCAGCGGCATCATATTGATAGCCCGAGAAGTTATGTTTAAAAGTCCGTTAATTCTGTTTTAGGTAAGAAGATAAAAAGGGAAGAAGAAAAAAAGAAAATAAAGAAAATAGAGTACAAAAAAGAGCCTCCCTTAATAAA
>JBLMYS010000364.1:0-5612 GCA_050258415.1 Acidobacteriota bacterium
AAACTTGGGCTTAACGAGATAGGACAGAGTTTCCAGATCTAGGCTTTACCTTTCAAATAGAATTGAAAAAGTGCATTCCTTATTATATTATATGATATAAGTCGTGGAATGATGTCTGCCATGAAAGCCAAAGAACTCATCAGAATTATTGAAAAAGACGGATGGTATCACTTCCGCTCGGAAGGTGACATACGTCAGTTTAAGCATACGCTCAAAATGGGCATCATTACCATCTACGGCAGACCGCACGGCCTTTTAGCCCAAAACTCCATCAACAATATTCTTGATAAAGCAGGTTTAAGATAATGAAATACCTGATAGTAGTGGAAAATACCAAAACCGGCTTTTCAGCCTATTCACCCGATCTTGAAGGATGCGTTGCCACGGGATTTTCAAAAGAAGAGGTGGAACTTGCAATGATGCACGCAATCGAGGCCCACCTGAAAAGCCTGAGAGAAGAAGGCTACATAATACCGGAACCCAAATGCTACTCTAAATATATCGAGGTCCCGGATAAAAAATCCGAAGAATATTCCATGGGACAGTAGCTACCTCTTTGCCGGCACCCCTTCACTTTCCGGAAACTTTTTATCCAGCTGCTGGTAAAGTATTCCGCCAATGATCAGAATAAGTCCCGTAATCGAATACACAGAAATCTTTTCATTCAGTATAAACGCAATGAAAATAAGAGATATAAAAGGGGACAGGTAGGCGAGCGTGGAAGTCCGCGCTTTATTCTTGCTCAGTGCAAGCCCCTTCATCCAGAGGAAGAACGTAACTCCCATTTCAAAAAGCCCCACGTATGCGGCGCCCAGTATGTAAACCGGACTGCCGACTTTGAAGCTTCCGAAGAAGAGAAGATATAAGGAGGAGTAAACCGTTCCCATAAAAAACGCCCCGAAAAGTTTGGACGGAGCCTCCCTTTTATCTATGACATTAAGTATCCAGTACGAGCCCCATATTACAGAGCTCCCGACGGCAAGAATAACCCCTTCCAGGTCATGGAACTTCATGCTGAAAACGTCCCCTCTTGTAGCAATTACAACAACACCAATAAAAGCGGTAAAAAGCCCAATGAGAGTTTTATAGCCCAGTTTTTCCTTAAGAAAAATAGCCGACATAAGTGAAATCATTATAGGCCAGGTATAGTTAAGAGGCTGCGCCTCATAGGCGGGAAGAAGTGAATATGCCTTAAAGAGCACCATATAGTAAAGAAAAGGGTTCAGAAGTCCCAGGAACATGCTGTTAAGAATATATTTCCCTTTCAGCTCCAGAAACATTTTCTTCCTGTCTGAAAGCATCAGGATTATAAAAAGGACAATTGTGCTTGAAAGCGAGGAATAGAATAAAAGCTGCTCATAGCTTAAGCCCTCCAGGGCCAGCTTAAAAGCCGTAGCCACCGTAGACCACAGCAGCACCGCGCTAACGGAATAAATAAACGATCTTTGTCTATATAGAAATCGGGAAATATTCATGCCGAAAGTTAAAAAAATATTGGGCAGTTTGACAGATGTTATTTGAAAGTGGGGAGTTATTTGTTTAGCCTATGGGTGCCGGAAGGTTTATAAAATTATTTTCCTCTACCGACTAGCTCATGAAACAAAATGGACCGCCTCACATTTTAGAGGCAGTCCATTTACAATTGATATTACTTCAGAAGCATCATCTTCCCGCTCTTAACGAAGTCGTTGGCTCTTATTTCATAGATATAAGTTCCTGAAGGGAGGTTTGAAGCATTGAATTCCACTGAATACCTTCCCTGTTCCTTGTACTCATTTACAAGAGTTGTAACTTCTTTACCCAGCATGTCATAGATCTTAAGCATGACCTTTGATGCTTTAGGAATCTGATAATTTATGACGGTTGTCGGGTTGAAAGGATTAGGGTAGTTCTGGCTTAAGCCGTATTCTGTTACCCTGGCACTTTCGGAATAATTAAGGTCAACAAAGTTGTCCTTTCTGGCCTTTCTTTGTACAGCGTAGGATCTTAGGACAAAGTATTCAGCTTTAGTGCTGTCTTTAAGATTCAGCTCACTTGAAAGCCTTAGGGCTACTTTCTTCATTCCGATTCCGCTTAAATCAAGCCTGAAGCTCTGAGCGTGCTCTCTTTTATGTGAAGATGGACTTAGAACAAAAGAGTTAAGTTTCTTCAGAACCAGTCCTGTCTCAGCGTCCACTATCTCAACTGAAAAGCCCGCATTGTTTCCATCTTTTAAGATTGAAAGGGCCTTGAGAGAATCGCCAGATTCAAAACCTGCCGTATAGGTCAGAATTCCGCTGCTAGCAACATCCATTGTTTCAGTCTCAAGTGAACCCTTGAAGTTTTCTAGAGAGTTTCCAAGGGTATCCTTTGGCTCTTTGAATTCAATCTTATTGCCATTGAATGTGAGATCGCCAATTGAAGCCTTGATAAAGAAATTGTTCAGCTTTATTAGTCCGCTTCTTTCTTCAACTGTTCTTCCTTCCCCGTCTGCGGACACCTTAGCCAGAGTTCCTAAAGGAATGGCATTTGATGACATGAAGGAATAAGGAAGAGTTGAATTATTAAATGAGATGAGATAAGAGTCACTAAAATCAGTTTTTGATCCACCCATTACCTGTATACCCTGCCCGCTCTTGTTGGAACTGTATATGGTCGATAATGAAGAGCTCTTTACAAACTGGTCGCCTGAATAGCTCGTATTCCAGCCCATGACAAAGCCAGTGTATCTTGAGCTCATATTTCCGGTATTGCTGATGTGAACCGAGGTGGCATCGTCATCTTTACCTGCATAATGGCGGGTATCTGCCCAAGTGGTGTCACCAATTTTCCATCTTAAAACGGCTGACTGCATATAAGTCGCATCGCTGTAGTTTTTCCAGGCTACATACGGCACATTGTTAACCAGAGTGATTGATGGTTTCTCATTCAACTGGTAGTAGGAATCCACATATATCGGATCCGATATCACTTGTGTCAAAGGTTGACTTACAGATCCGTCTACATTGTTGATGGTAAACGAGGTGTATTTAATTATGCTCTGGTTGCCAACCTTCTGGCTATAGGCCATGTGAAACATCATCGGAATTGTAGTATACTGATCCCTTACACCCGCAACAGTCGGGTTAAAGCTGTTTATATCAGTTCCATTGATATATACTCCATTGTTGTAGACGTCCCAGTTAATTTGTTTTCCATTACTTCCCGAGACAACAGAACCTGTCCTGTAGTAAAGTCCTGCCGGGAGTGTGCCTCCAAAGCCTTGTGTTGCAGGCTGCCTCCAGATCATAATTGCCTTTTGCACCGCTGATGGGCTCTGGTAAACGCTCAGGCATGCCACAACGGGCTGAGTATCATAAGTACTTCCGGGTATATTGTCGTAAACGACTTTATTTACTGCGTCAGAAAAGCCATTTACTTCAGCAGCCATGATTTTAGTGGTGTTTGCCTGTGCATCTGACATTGTGTATCCAACCAAATAGAAACGTTCTGCCCCATCGGTGCCGTCAATTGAGGGATCCTTCGCAATTCCAGCAGGGCTTACTGGATTGCATATTGTCCAATTTACTCCCATGTCATTTGATGTTTCCATGCAGATAGAGTTCATGCTTTCATATACCAGTACACTAGTGTTTACACCATCGCTTTTTGTTTTCTTTTGGCCTGGATTCTGAAAAGCTCCTTTAGCATTGCTTCTTACCGAAGCTTTATACTCAGCAGTATATGTAGCTTCTGATGTCAGGGAAGTTGTGCGGTTTAATGATGTAGAGCCATCTTCTCTCCATCTATAAAACTTCCAAAAGGATGAGCCAAGGGTTGGCAAAGCTCCAAAACTAGTGCTTTTGGGAGGCATAAATGCATAATCTGAATACGGGGATTTAACGGTCTGGTTTTGGAAAGTCATATTTTGATCAGACGTCAAAGTTCCCTCAAGGCTTGTCCTAATTGTAATTGGTTGGGCTGCGAAAAAACTGGCGTTGAAGCTCTCGTCTCCTTGCACTTGTATTGAAATATCATTGGTTGCTATATTATTAATATTCCATTTGGAAAATCTATAATTTGCATTATTATAATTTATTAAAGAAGCTGTCCGAACCGAATGTGTAGAATTTAAGTCCCACCAGGCAGTATATGGCGAATTATAAGACTTCCAGGCACTCCCCTCCAGGACCTGAATCATTCCGGAAGAGTAATTGGGGCTGCTAGTATTATCCCAGACTTCATTTTGTATAGTTATCTTGCGGGTTCCTGCAACCGAGTATCCCAAGATTATCTCAGTATCTGTTGTAGATAATTCTGGAATTGAGGAGGAAAAATATGAGGTCATAAATTCAGGTAGAAGTTTTGTTCCTGAAGTAAGTTCAATTTCGGGCATTTTATAAATAAACACCTTCATGCCAATATCTGCCGCAACAGTAAGAAGGCTGCTAAAATAATCCCATGAATCGTCCGGGTTATAAGCATTGGCGTCGGTTGGCTTAAAAATCAGCTTATATCCAAGTGAATCTGGCCGCAGCTCAATCTCTCCATCTATTACAATATTCACATGTGAAGTGATATTATCAACAAAAGTTAAAACATCAGTTGCAGTTGCAACGATTCCACCACTAATACGCGCCTTTCTATTTGGCAATATATCTATTGATCCTCCATCAAGATTTATAAACCAGCCTTTAGCTAACCAGGTATGAGTATAATCTCCCAAGTTAATTGCCCGGGCATCAATCATTGTTTGAAGCGCTTCATTTAAGGTGGTTTCTGTAATTCTTACGCAAACATCATTTGATTGCGCCATGACAATACCGCTTGATAACATTGTGAAAACCAATATTATTTTTAGACCAAATCTTTGATAAAACTTTTTCATATGAGTTCTCCCTTAAAAGTTTGTTTTGGTTTTCAGAGCCGGACCATAAAATATTAAACTTCTATCAGCATTAAGTAGGTTTACGCCTACGGAAGGATATTCTGCACAATACCAGGTATTATCATCTATAAAAACGATTTGGACAATCATATACGAATAACTGGGATAATCACCGTTACCAAGGTCTATACCAACTACTTTATTTTTGTTGGTATAGACATTTGGATTGCCATTAAATTTAATTAATTTAGCCGGAATGTCCGTAATTTTAACCGAATTTACTCGAACTTTCTTATTTGATTTGACATAAAGTGAGTCATTTATTCCAGCATAACCTCCTATATTAAGCCTAAAATCCGGGAGAGAAGAATTTAGAAATGTAGATACCAAAAGATTCAAATTTCCGTCAGTAACTTCCCAGCCTAAAGAAAAATAAGGAGAAATAACATTTATAGACTGCTGTTCAAATAATGTTGAATTCAGCTTATCAATTGGCTTTGAAGGGAATACCGTAAAACCAAGATCTTTATAGGTTTGAATTATCGGATCTTTCACCCATTGAGGAATTGAGCTTATCTTTTCCAATTCAGTTGGCAGACTATTCAGAAAAGCTTGAACCTGTGCACCTGTAATTTGACTGGAAGGAATAATTACAGAGGGCTGAATTAAAAAGTGATAAATATTTGCAGTGGGTGAATTAACATCGAAAACCATTTGAAGTTTAGCATTACCCTGGGTAAGAATTATTTCCGGCAGTCCAAGTGCT
>JBLMYS010000365.1:0-3346 GCA_050258415.1 Acidobacteriota bacterium
ACCATATTCCCCAGAATTAAAAACTTCAAGGTTGAGGTAAGGGAATATGGCGACAAGGTAATTTTCCTTCACAAGGTTTCCCAGGGCGGGGCAGACCACAGCTACGGCATTCAGGTGGCACAGATGGCCGGTCTGCCGGAGTTTGTGACTAAAAGAGCAAAGGAGATACTCCAGAACCTGGAAGGCAAAGAGCTCACTCCGATGGAGGTCAAGAAAGCTCGCCTTGCTAAAATGAAAGCCCATGACGAGATGCAGCTTAGCTTCTTTGAGGTAAAGGACGACTCCATACGCCAGGCGATCTCGGACCTGGAGATCGATAACATTACCCCTATGGAAGCCTTAAATAAGCTGAATGAACTGAAAAACAGAATTAAAAATTAAGATAGTAAGAGAGAGGGAAATGGAAAAAAACTTTAAGCCAAAACATATTGCTCTTATCGGGACACTCGTGGCAGTTGTGGCGGGACTCCTCTTAAGCGGAGTCTTCTCCAGGCATTATACTCCGGAAGAAAAACAGTATATTGCTGAGGTTGAAAATATGAGACAGAAAAAAGATAATGAGATGCAGAACGATCCGCAGTCGCCCTTTAATTTCAAGGGGAAGGTCCATTTCGAACCTCTCAAGTATTTTGACGTCGACCCCTCATATGTTTTTAAGAGCAGGCTTTATGTGTATAACTCTAAGGATACAGTTACTGTATTCGGCACAAAAGGGGAGCCAAGAAAAGCCGTAAGGTTTGGATATGTTAAATTTAACTTTGACGGCAAAGATATAAAAATGAATGTTTACAAGGGATCTACACGTACGGGACAGGAATACTACAGCATCTGGTTTACCGACCGTACTACAAACAATCAGTCTTATGGAGTCGGCCGTTATCTGGATTTCGAGAAAATAGATAATCCCGATTATATTTATACAATTGATTTCAACCAGGCGTACAATCCATACTGCGCTTACAGTCCGAACTATAGCTGCGCTGTTCCGACAAAAGATGATTACGTGGATATTGAAGTAAAGGCCGGTGAAAAAAAGTTTCATAATTAATGGAGTTAGCGTGGTAGTAGTCTTAGAAAAAAATGTAACAGAACAGCAAATTGAAGAGATCATCAGGCACCTGGTGGATTTTGGTTTTGATGTTCATAAATCAACGGGTATTGAGCAGATTGTCCTTGGCGCAATCGGCGTTAAACCTGACTTCGACATAAGGAAAGTGAAGGTCCTCGACGGCGTTCACGAAGTATATAGAATTACTGAACCCTTCAAACTTGCAAGCCGGAGCTTCAAGAAGGAAAATACTGTCATCGATGTAAAAGGGGTGAAGATCGGCGGCAATGAAATTGTCGTAATGGCCGGCCCCTGTTCGGTTGAAAACGAGGACCAGATTTTCAGCCTTGCTGAAACTGTCGCGAAACATGGAGGCAAGATTTTAAGAGGCGGAGCCTTTAAGCCAAGAACTTCCCCATACTCATTCCAGGGACTGGGTGAAGAGGGCTTAAAGATGATGAGGAAGGCTGCCGACAAGAACAACCTTCTTGTTGTAACTGAAGTCATGCAGATCGAGCAGATAGCTTTAATTGAGGAATACGCGGATATCCTTCAGGTTGGTGCCCGCAACATGCAGAACTATCCTTTCTTAAAGGAGCTGGGCAAATCAACAAAGCCTATCATGCTAAAAAGAGGTCTTGCCGCAACAATAGAAGAATGGATGATGTCTGCCGAATACATACTTGCCAACGGTAACAGGGATGTCATTCTGTGCGAAAGGGGAATAAGGACTTTTGAAACATACACAAGGAACACCTTTGACCTTTCCGCGATTCCCGTGGTGCATAAAAGAAGTCACCTGCCGGTAGTTGCCGATCCCTCGCATGCAACGGGCTACAGGGACCAGGTAATTCCGATGGCCAGGGCAGCAGTTGCCGCAGGCGCTGACGCAATTATGGTGGAAATACACAATGATCCTGAAAAAGCCCTTTCAGACGGGCCGCAGTCCTTGTACCCCGAGCAGTACGAAAGAATGATGCTCGAGCTTAAGGCAATTGCGCATGCAATAGGAAGAACCTTATAATTTAACAACTTATTTAAGAAACGGTAGTAAACTGGATATTTCAATAATCGGACTTGGTTTAATCGGGGGATCCATTGCAAAATCCCTAAAAAAAAGCGCTGAAGAGTTTTCTATCAGCGCCTGGGACCGCGATGAGGTCCTGGGGAAAGCTCTGGAAGAGAAAGTAATTGACTGGAAACTTAACTCGCCCGAAGAGGCCATTAAAAGTGAAGTTATTTTTCTCTGCCTCCCGGTTGAAGAGTCTCTGAAAACCTTTGAAGATCTTGCCCCCTTGCTTAAAGAAGGCACTCTTATAACAGACGTATGCGGTGTAAAAGGAAAATTTGAGGACGCATGGAAATCTCTCAATAGCCAGGGAACATACATTGGCGGCCACCCGATGACAGGCAAGGAAAAAGGGGGCTTTACAAACTCCGATCCTCTGCTTTTTGAAAATGCCGTTTATATTGTTTCTGCCTCTGGAAAGGAAAGTCCATCTATAAATAAGTTTCTTGGAATACTTTCTTTCCTTGGGGCTCGTCCGGTTTATCTGGATCCATACGTTCACGACAGGGTTGTTGCCAATGTAAGCCACTTGCCGCAGCTTCTTTCCGTTGCTCTGGTAAACACGGTAACCAGAAATTCAGACGGGGTGAACAACCTCGATTTTGCTGCCGGCGGATTCCGCGATATGACGCGCATTGCATCCAGCAGTTTTAATATATGGAAAGATGTTCTCAGCTTTAACAGTAACGAGATAATATCCGCCCTGGACACATTTATCGGTGAAGTAAGCCGCATGAAAGATGAGATAGGCCGTGGGGACTCTGAGGCCCTGGAAAGGTCATTTAATTCCTCAAGGCAAAGCAGGGAAAGGATACCCAAGGTCAACAAGGGGTTCATTACCCCTCTTTTTTATATTTCCGTATTTATTAAAGATGAACCGGGCTCAATAAGCCGGATCTCTTCGGCATTATACGACGAGTCTATTAATATCAAGGATATTGAATTGCTTAAGTTTCGCGAGGGGACTGGGGGTACATTCCAGATAGCCTTTGAATCTGAGGCGGAAAGCCTGAGGGCGGCGGAAATCCTTAGAAAAGCCGGACTTGATATATACTGATATCCCTTTGTCTAATCTGCTGGCTAATACTTATAATAAATGAGTTTGTTAATTGTTTCAAAGCAGAGGTCAGGGTACTCCTCTAATAGCATTGCCATTGCTGTCTGGGTTGAAACATCCATAGATTTAAGCTGACGGTATTTTGTAACTATCTGGTACTCCCTGACCTTTT
>JBLMYS010000366.1:0-25157 GCA_050258415.1 Acidobacteriota bacterium
ATACAACTTATACCGGAACATCTTATATTGCAGTACAATGAATTCGGCGCCCTGGAATTATTCAATTCCAGATCGGAATGTGATATGAAACTCGTAGGCGAGGTTAAAAGCGTTCTTAAAAGCCTGGGGTTTTATCAGACCGGCGAAAGCCGTGGCCAGGCAGACAGATATGACTGGCACTTCGAGACCTACAAAATAGACGTGATTAGAAAAAAAATATAGCACCGGGGAATATTTGGCTTTGGAAAATGCTGAAGACACAAGAAGCGAGTCGGTTGAATATTTTCTCCAGATGATAAAATCTTCCAGGAGGGGAAAATTCAAGATCTATATCGGCATGGCAGCCGGAGTGGGGAAGACTTTCCGGATGCTACAGGAGGCTCATCAGCTTCTGGAAAGCGGTATTGACGTATGCATAGGTTTTATTGAATCCCATGGCAGGTCTGAAACAGAAAAGCTTAAAGCCGGAGTTCCTGAAATCCAGAGAAAATCTATTTTCTATAAGGGTAGGATGCTGGATGAGATGGACCTCGATGCGATTCTTATCAGAAAGCCGGAACTTGTGCTTGTAGACGAGCTGGCTCACACAAATATACCAGGATCCCAAAACACTAAAAGGTGGGAAGACGTCATACAGATAATTGATAACGGTATTAACGTTATCAGTACAGTGAATATACAGCACATTGAAAGCATTAATAAGGAAGTGGAAAGAATTACGCGGGTTGAAATTAAAGAGCGGGTCCCAGACAGCGTAATTGAAATGGCAGATGAAATAGTAAACGTCGACCTTGCCATAGACGATCTGATTGCAAGGATTAAGGAAGGGAAGGTTTATGAGATTGGGAAGGTTCCCACGGCGCTTAATAATTTCTTTCAGACCGAAAAGCTACTGCAGCTGAGGGAACTGGCCTTAAGGGAGTCAACCCGCCAGGTGGGCCGTAAAATAAAGAGGGATCTGATAAAGCAGCCGAAAAGAAATAACGCGGTGCTGACATGCCTTAGCACCAACAGCAAGTCGGGTGTAAATCTTATCAGGAAATCTGCCCGACTGGCATCTGTTTATAACTCAAAGTGGTATGTACTTTATATCCAGACTCCAAAGGAAAGTCCAGAGAATATCGAAGCTTCTGAGCAAAGGCATCTGATAAACAATTTCAAGCTTGCAGCTGAAATGGATGCCGAAGTGGTGAGGATCAAGGGTTTTAGTGTTTCAGAAGCAATAGCTGAATTTGCCAGGAATAAAGAAGTAGGAACTATTGTTCTGGGAATGCCGGATCAAGGTTTTTGGAGACACCTGACAAAAAACAACATAATAAAAGATTTAGTTAAGCTTACAAGCAATTTAAGCATAGACATTTTAATTGTATCAAATCATGAATAAGTTAAAAACAAAAATACTGATTCTCCTGTCGTTTGTATTCCTGCTTATCCTTGTACTTGGAATCATGGGTTCGCAGTTTATTTCAGTTCTGTCGAAGGATTCAGGAGAAATTATAAAAGATAACTACAAGTCAATTGAGTACACTGCAAACATGCTAAAGGCGTTGGACGGGCTTTATACGCATCACATAGAAAGGGATCTTATAAAGCATGATGTCTCGGCATTAAATGAAAGTGAACAGAGAAAGCTGACAAATATGTTTAACGACAATCTTACTGCCGAGGAGAAAAATATAACCGAAACGGGTGAAGAAGAAGTTATCAGTATACTTAAGCAGGATTATGCGGGCTTTCTGGATATAATGGAAAAGGCTGAGAAGACGGGAGAGAGAAACTACGCCCTTCAGCTAAAGGATAAGTATGATGATGTGAGAGGCTCTATTTCGGGAATTTACAAAATAAACTCAAATGCCATAATAAATAAGAACAATAAAGCTGCATCTACGGCAAGGCAGGTTACGCGCTACATGATTATACTAACGGGATTAAGCCTCCTGCTGGCGCTCGGGTTTATAGCTTATTTCCCCATTTATATATTAAGGCCGATCTACGAGCTGACAAATAAAATAAAGGCAATATCGAGGGGGGATTACGACCAGAAGCTTCTCTTTTCATCGGCAGATGAGTTAGGTATACTGGTCAAGGAGTTTAACAGCATGTCCTCAAAGCTGAAGGAATATGAGGCAAATAACCTTCACAAACTCCTGGTGGAGAAAAAAAGAATGGAGGCGATAATCTACAGCCTGAACGATGCAATATTTATAATTGACGAGGATAAGAAAATTCTCTACCTGAATAAGGCAGCAGAGGATATTACGGGGCTGAAAGAAAGTGAGGCGGCGGGGCTACCTGCGCAGGATGTGGCGCTGGCGAATGATCTTGTGCGTGAGATATTAAAGGGGGTAATCATTTCCGGAAGTGCAAACGGGAACCCTAAAAACAATTATATTCCAATAGTGTTAAACCAGAAAGAGGCATACTTTACAAAAGAGGTAATTGAAACCAGGCTGGCGGATGATGAAAACAGCCCCGCAAGCACAACAGGGTATATAATCATACTTAAGAATGTGACCAGGTATGAAGAAAGGGACACGGCAAAGACAAACCTCATTGCCACGGTGTCGCACGAGCTGAAAACACCACTGTCCTCAATTAACTTGAGCGTAAAGCTATTGGAGGATAAAAGGTTAGGCGAGCTCAGTCAGGCACACCAGAAAATTGTGCAGACCGTAAGACAGGAGACCCTCCGGCTTTCAAAAATGGTAAATGAGCTTCTGGATTATTCGCAAACGGAATCGGGAAACATAAGACTCAAGATAGGCTTAACCAAAGCTGATGAAATAATGGACTACGCACTGACATCTTTAATGATGCTTATTAGTGACAAGAATATTACGGTTGATACCAGCATCGATTCTGACCTTCCTCCCATTAAGGCCGACATAGAGAAGACTGTATGGGTCTTAGTTAATCTAATTACAAATGCCGTACGTTACACTTCAGAAAACGGGACGCTGCGCATATGCTGTTCAAGGGACGGGAATTTTGTAAGGTTTTCCGTAAGCGACCATGGCCCCGGAATTGAGAAAGAGGACCTCAAAAGAATATTCGACAAGTTTGTTCAGATAGGCAGTAACCCCCGGGGGAGGGGCCTTGGGCTTGCAATTGCCAGGGAGTTTGTTACTTCACAGTCGGGTGAGATCTGGGCGGAAAGTGAAATGGGCGCAGGCAGTACATTTTCCTTCAAGCTCCCTGCGGCATAATCAGCCAGTCTTTTTATCCAATTCATCAGGCAGGCCCGGGCCTGGCATACAAAAGTGCTTTCTTTAGGCTTAAAATGGGCATGTGTTTTACCATTGATAAAAGGTCGGGAAAAAATAGCTTTTTCATATCTAAAACTCCTCATGTTCTTTTATAATTAACATTTCCACACAATATGGAGGGCTGTATGAAACTCAGGCATGGATGGTTAGTGGTGTTCTTTATAATGCTGCTTTCTTTCGTTCTGGTCTCCCAAGGTGCCTATCCGCAGCAGAAACAACAGAAGAAGGTAATGGGACAGGTAACAATCTCAAAAGATGACATTCCCGTTACAACCAAATCAGAGGAAGCCAGGCAGAAATATCTCGAGGGAAGGCAGTTTATGTGGAACCTTCAGATCGATAAAGCCCGTGCATCTTTGGAGGATGCCGTTCAGAAAGATCCCGATTTTGCGCTTGCATACATGGGGCTTGCCCAGACCAGGGGGAAATTCTCTGATTCGAAGCAGGACTACGACAAGGCTGAAAGCCTCATGAATAATGTTTCCGAAGGAGAAAAACAGTTAATCACTTTTACAAAATCACAGTTTGAAGGAGATAACGCCAAGGCCAAAGGCGCTTTGGATAAGCTCTTAAGCATGTTCCCGAAGGACAAAATGGTGCAGACCTATGCCGGTAATTATGAGGGTTTCGTAAGGCAGGATCGTGATGCCGCAATTAGTCACTATCAGAAGGCAATTGCCATAGACAAAAACTTTGCTCCCGTCTATAATGCTATGGGCTATGCTTATTCCTTTAAGAACGACTTCAAGAAAGCAGAGGCTGCATTTAAGAAGTACATATCGTTAATTCCGGATAATCCAAATCCTTATGACTCATATGCTGAACTGCTGCTGAAGAACGGAAAGTATGATGAATCGATAAAGCAGTATCAGAAAGCCCTGAAAATTGATCCAAACTTCTGGTCATCTTATGAAGGTCTGGGAAATAACTATGTTTTCAAAAATAACTTTTCAAAAGCACGAGAGACATACCAGATGCTTTTCGACAAGTCACCGATGCTCAACTGGAAGCTAGCCTCCTTATACGACCAGGCTGTGTCCTTTATCCGTGAGGGTGATGTTACCAATGCCCTGGCTATGCTGGACAAACAGGCCTCCCTTGCCGAGAAGGAAGGTGCCCCGTTTGTTTTAGTAAACAACCATAATAATCAGGGATTTATTTTAGTTGAAAACGGAAAGCCTGAAGAAGGGATGAAACAGTTTGATATGGCTATGGAAAAAGTTGAAAGTTCGGACATTCCGGATCAGCTGAAAAAGAATCTCACGGCTTCAGTTAATCTATTCAGGACTTACGGCCTGATAGCGCAGGGAAAAATGGATAAAGCTAAAAGCGAGCTGGACAATAAAGATAAACTCATCGGCAGCTCAACAGATCCTACAATCGGAAAAGATTATGAAAGCATTATGGGATATTTTGCCTTAAAGCAGAACAAATACGATGAGGCATTAACACATTTTCAGAAGGCTGATGATCAGAGCCCGATTGTCTGGTATTACATGTCACAGGCTTATGACAAAAAAGGAGACGCGGACAAGGCAGCAAAGCTGGTGGAAAGAATTAAGAAGTCAAATCTGAACAGTATGGATCTTGCCGTAGCTCACAACAATACACGGACAGCTGTAGCAAAAGAGAACAAATAGCTCTCATTTGTTTTTCTTTAAGCCCTGCAGGTTATTCCATGTGGGGCTTATTTGTTTTTAAATTGAACTTTCGTCGTGAAAAGGTTATCTTTAAATATAATTTGACGGGACAATATGTCTGGATTTATATGTTAAGGAAGTATTTCTTTGTGATGCTTTGCCTGGCTTTCTGCCTTTTTCAGGGCAGTACGCACGGGCAGGAAATGTATAAGGATTTCAGCCTGAGTCTGAACTATAACTATACCACCACGGCCAGAATATTCTTAAATCCCAAATCCCCTGACGAGATATTAAGGAACAACGCCTTTTATATGGAGGATATATTCAGTCCGTCAATGGATCTGAGATACAGGCTTACTGAGGATATTCTGATAGGCCTTAACGTTGAATATATTAAGAAAGTACAGGCGGGACCAAACCTGACAGTGCTGGGAGGCGATGGGACACAGACCATAATGGTTGAAGACGGCTTTAAGGTTATCCCTTTTGAGCTTTCGGCTTATTACATTCTCCCTTTTTCAACTGAAAAGTTCAAGTTCATAATGGGCGGAGGCCTGGCTTATTATTACGGAGAGCACTTAAGAAAATTCGGCGACGAGGAGGTCTCGAACTTAAAACGCGAATTCGCATACGGAATACAGGCCGTGGTTTCATCCGACTATATGATCAATAACTTTCTTTCCTTGAGGGGTGAGATGAAATTCAGGGACCCGGAACTGGAAGTTACAAGCAAATATAAAAATAAACGCGTAAACTATAATGGCGCCACAATAGTGCTGGCGCAGGATACGTTTCAATCAAAAATTAATATTGACGGTGTTACTTTTACACTCGGTATGGCTTTCCATTTTTAGAAAGCAGTTCTTATTAAATGCAATTTCTTATGTCTAACACAATTATATATCTGAACGGTTTTATGGCTTCGGGCAAAAGTACTATAGGGCCTATTCTTGCCAATACTTTGGGCTGGGAGTTCTACGACCTGGACAGGGTGATTGAAGAGGAGATGGGCAAGAAGATAGTGGATATCTTTAAGGACGAAGGGGAGAAGTTTTTCAGGGAAAAGGAAACCGAAACACTCAGGAGGCTTTCGCAGATGCATGAAGTTGTTATCTCGCTTGGGGGAGGCACTTCTGTGCATAATAATAATATGGAAATCCTGACCAAAACCGGTAAGATAGTCTATCTTAAAGCTTCTCCTGAGGCTCTCTATAAAAGGCTCCGCTTCAAGCGCGACCGCCCTATGTTTAATCCGGAACAGGAACAGGACAATAAGGAAAAGTTCAAAGCCAAGATAAGCCATCTCTTAAGCCAGCGTTCCCCTTTTTATGAGAAAGCCGACCTGGTGATAAATACCGATGACTATCCCCTGGGGCTCACCGTCGATAAAATTGCTAAAACCCTACTGAAGAAAATTAATGAAGAAATTTAATATTGAATTAAAAGAAAGAACAATCCCCGTGCTCTTGGGCCATGGGATTTTCGGCACAATTGCGTCCGAAATTAAAAAAAGGAAGCTTAGTCAGAATGTACTCCTCATTACAGACAGTAATGTAAACCGCCTCTATGGGAAGAAAGTTGAAAAGACTTTTGAGGATTTTAAGGGGAATTTCAACACATTGGTCCTGAAGCCCGGGGAAAATACAAAGTCGCAGGAAAACCTCAATAAAATATATTCTTTCCTCCTTAAGAAGAAGTATTCAAGGGACACGCTGATTATTGCAATGGGAGGCGGGGTTATTGGCGACATTGCGGGATATGCCGCCTCAACGTTTATGCGCGGCGTAAGGTACATACAGGTGCCGACGACGCTACTTGCCGTAAGCGACAGCGCAATCGGAGGCAAGACGGGAATAAATTTCAACAACATCAAGAACATCATCGGGACTTTCTATCAGCCTGAGTTCGTGCTGGCGGACCTGGATTTTATAAAAACCCTCCCCTATAAGGAAGTGCTCTGCGGAACCGGGGAGATACTGAAGTATGCGTATCTGTCAGATATAGCCTTCTACAGATTCATAGAATCTAACGCAGAAAAGCTTCTTAATAAGAATCCGGAAGTTGTGGAAAAGGCTGCTGCAAAATCGGTTAAGATAAAAACAGAGGTCGTTTCAGAGGACGAAAAAGAAGGTGGCAGAAGAAAAATCCTGAACCTGGGCCACACTTTTGCCCACGCATACGAAAGCGTGCTCGATTACAAAATTAAGCACGGTGAGGCTGTAATTGCAGGGCTCGCATGCGCTCTTATCCTCTCCCGCCGCCTGGGATACCTGACGGAAGAAGAATTCCTGAAGACCTCCGGAATGCTGAAGGGTTTTCATCCCGATATCAAGTTCAGCAAGCTGAACTTAAACTCGCTTTATAATGCAATGCTGAGCGATAAGAAAAACAGGAACGGAAAGATCAGATTTGTACTCCTTAAAGGCGTTGGAGAGATTCTTACGGACGTTGAGGCCGAAAGAAAGGATGTCCTTAAGACACTTAAGGAGGCAGGGGAGTTTTTCAGTAAAGAGGGATAAAAATTAAAGAGAGTAATTATGATTCCTAAATGGCTGGAATGGGCAAAGAGCCTGCAGGCAATTGCGCAGAACGGGCTTGAATACGCCACAAATGAATTTGACATCGAAAGATACAAATCTGTAATGGAAATTGCCGCCGAGATACTCTCGGAGCATTCGCTGGTAAAAAAAGAGGTGATTAAAGAGCTGTTTTCAGAGCAGACAGGCTATGCAACCCCGAGGGTGGACGTTAGGGGTGTGGTCTTTAAGGACGACAAGATTCTCATGGTAAAGGAGAAGGCCGACGGGCGCTGGACGCTTCCAGGAGGCTGGGCCGATCCGAACGAGGCCCCGTCGACGGCAGTTGAAAGGGAGGTTTTCGAAGAGTCCGGTTTTATAGTTAAGGCAACAAGGCTTCTTGCCCTTTTCGACCGCGACAAGCAGGGGCACTATCCGCCTCATCCTTTTCATGTATACAAGATATTTTTCCTCTGTGAGCTTCAGGGGGGCAAAGAAACCTTAAGCATTGAGACGAGCGGGGTGGAGTTTTTCAGCGAAAGTGAAATACCCGAATTATCGCACGCAAGGGTTACAATTAAACAGCTCCGGAAGTTCTTCGATAAGTACCACAAAGCCGAATGGACGACAGAGTTTGACTAAGTTACGGCATATTGCCTCCGGGGCCCTTTGAGGTACTCCTCTGAGGCAATATGCCTGGAAATTCCCACTCATCATTTTTATTGTTTGCTCTTCATCTTGCAGGTTTTGCCCAAAATTCTTACAATAACAATAAATCCCTTCCGATTGTGTCATAACAGTTTATTAAAGGAGGTAACGTATGTCCACCTATGTGCTGCTGACAAAATTATCCGTAGATAACCTGCATAATCCGAAAAGAAGAGAAACCATGGGGCGCGAGTGGTTTGAAGAAGTTAAGAAGAAATGCCCTGAAGTAAAATGGATCGACCATTATGCCCTACTGGGGCCGTTTGATTTTATGGATATTTATGAGGCTCCGAGTGAGGAAGATGCGGCAAAGGTATCGCTTATAACAATGTCGCAGGGTGCCGTAAAGGCCGAAAGCTGGAGCGCAATACCCTACAAAAAGTTCGTGGAAATAGCAAAGGACCTTTGAGTGTCAAAAGGCCGGAAAAGGCAGCGGTAGTGAAATTTTGAAACTAAAGTTGTAACTTCCGGCCATGAATATTTAAGAAACTAAAAAAAGGCTTAACTTGAAAAAAGGCGGGAAAGAAAATAAGGATAAAGAAAATTTAAGTATTGTTTCAATTGGAGAAGTCCTCTTTGACGTATTCCCATGCTGCAAATGGCTTGGGGGTGCTCCTTTTAACTTCATTTATCATATCAATAAACTCCTGGGACAGGGGTATTTTATCTCAAGGGTAGGAAGTGACAGCTCCGGAGAAGAAATCCTGGACAAGATGGGGCGGAATAATATTTCACGGAATTTTATGGAATTGGACCCCATCCACCCTACGGGGGAGGCAACGGTGAGAGTTGATAAAAACGGTGATCCGTGTTTTACGATTGTTGAAAACTCGGCCTATGATTTTATAGAGGTTAGCGCTGAAACAAAGGAGTTTGTAAGAGGCAATGCCTCGATGCTTTACTTTGGATCGCTGGCGCAAAGGAACCCTCTTTCAAGAGAAGCTATCCGCTCGCTCTGGGGGCTTAACATAAAATACTTCTGTGACATTAATATACGGCAGCATTATTACGACAAAGAGATTGTAACTTCCTCCCTTAAGGCTTCTGATGTGCTGAAGGTAAACTTAAGCGAGCTGGAACTCATCTATGAGCTTCTTTACGGTGGTATTTTTGAGATGGACAGCGCTACATTAAGGCTGATGGAGGATTTCCATATAGAGCTCGTATGTGTTACGATGGGGGCGGACGGGGCGGCAATATACAAGGGTAATGAAAAGGATAGCTACAAGGCCAGTCTGTCGCAGATTGCAGATACGGTTGGTGCCGGGGATGCATATTCGGCCATATTGGCCATAGGGTATTTGAATGGGTGGCCGGTTAAAAGGATAAATGGCATTGCAACTGAGTTTGCCTCGGGCGTCTGCCAGATAGAAGGCGCATTGCCAAATGACGATGAGTTTTACAAAGATTTTAAGATGCTAATAGGGCGGCGGTAAATTCAGCCAGGGATTTTAGATTGCCAGTGGCGGGAGCGGCTGCTCCCGCCCCCCCAAAAAAAAAACTTTAAGCCGTCTTTATGCCTCTTTTTTCAAATTCCTCATACATTCTGATATTTATTGCCTGCTGAATGTCCATATATTTTTTATAGTCCGGCCCTGTTACATAGTAAACGGTTTCAAAGTTAAACTTGTTGTCGCTTAGTGACTGAAGATTTGAGCGGTCGAACTTTGCATCCTTAATTTCACCAACAATATTTTTTATTATATCCGGGATCTCCCTGAGGCTCGGGGCCGGAATCTGGTTTGCCACGCTGGTCTTAAAGGCGACGCGCCTGGATTCCATTCTCTTGAAATTGTGAATCCTGGAATTGGTAAGGTTTGAGTTCGGGAATATGATCTCTTCACCCGTAAGACTGGTAAGGCGTGTGGTCTTAATGCCTATTTTTTCAACCACACCCTGCTTGTCGTCTACGGTAATATAGTCCCCGATCTCAAACGGCCGGTCGAAGAATATCACAAAGTAGCTGAAGAAGTCGCCAAGGACAGCCTGTGCGGCAAGGGCAACGGCAATACCGCCAATTCCCAGGCCCGCAATAACGGTTGAAATCTTAAAACCGAGGTTATCCAGAAGGAACATCAGGCCTATAAACCAGGCGGCAATGCTGATAAAGGTGGAAATTCCCTTTAAGCTTGTTGTTTCCCCTTCATTCCTTGCCTTGAAGAAATAGCCGATGGAGTAATTGATAACCAGAATAATAAAGCGGACAGTAAAGAAGGTTGTAATTACAATTGATGCTATGTCAACGTCACGTCTTAAATACCGTGGCAGGTTGAGGAAAGTAATTCCTGTATAGACCGCCCCAAGGTATAAAAGCGGGATTAAAAACTTGTCGGTATTGATTGAAATGAATTCGAGTACTTTTGACTTTGTTCTTTTTGCTCTTATATCCAGCCTCTTCAGGAAAACGGCCCTTAGGATTTTAATAATCAGTGAAGCGGCTACAATTATTCCTATGCAGGTCAGGTATTCGGAAACCGTATTGCCGAAATAGGAAAGATCCCAAATGCGTTCAAACAAGATAATGCTCCTTTTTTTCCTCCGGTATATAAATAAAATTACAGGTAAGTATCAAGAAAAACCTGCAAAAAGACCTTTCCGAGCGGCTTTTGCCGCCGTTCATTCCAAGTCCTTCGGCAGAATTAGAAAGGGGAAACTATAAATTAGTCCTGGTGTGATGCCAGATTCTTAAAGATATCGAGCACTTTATGAAATTCGTTTGATTTGTCAAAAAAGTAATCTGCCCCGGCTTCCATACAGATTTTCCTGTATTGGGGGAAGGGGTAGTTTGTAAGTACAATGATAATAGCAGAGTTATTCAGCTCTCTGACCTTCTTCAATACATCAATACCGCTGCCGCCGGGCATGCAGATATCCAGTATGACCGCGTTAGGCCTGAGCTGATTTATTTTTTCGATTGAATCTTGTACGTTCGCAGCTTCTCCAATCAGACTTATACCATCAATATCAGCAATCATATTAGCCAGGCGGACACGAACAACAGGTGAATCATCCGAAATAAAAACGTTTAATTTATCTGTTTTTACATTGTAACGTGACGTAGAAAAAGTCCCTGAACCTATCATTAAATTATTAATCATTTTTCCGGTTTAGTTAAAATACATTCAATTCCGAAGTTAATTATATCTGAAAACGGCGATCTTTATTATATTATAAGTGATGCCGGTCACAATTTCAATGGCCTTCATCCTCTACATTAATATAGATAAATTTCCACCTGCCTGAAATCGGAAAAAAACTGAATAAATTGTCAGTTTTTGGCCAATAATCAAGTAAGTCTAAGGCCTACAAAAAGAAGGTGAAAACCGGGATTTATGAGCTATTCAACGAGTTTATTCTGAATAGCGTAGTAGGTCAGTTCCGCGTTGGTCTTCATTTTCATTTTTTCTAGGAGTCTTGCCCTGTAAGTGCTGATGGTCTTAACGCTCAAGGCCAGTTCATCAGCGATCTGTTTAGCCGTTCTTCCAGAGGCAATAAGGCGCATGACCTGGTATTCCCTGTCCGAGAGGGTGTCGTGCAGGGGTCCTTCGGCTTTTCTTTCAATATCGGCGGCCAGGATTTCGGCCAATTGCTGGTTGACGTACTTGCCGCCATCCATAACCTTATTGATAGCCTTAATGAGTTCCTCGGGTGCGCTGTCTTTTGTCAGATAGCCCGAGGCTCCGGCTTTAATGGAGCGGAGAGCAAACTGGTCCTCCGAGTGCATTGTGAGCACCAGGACCGGCAGGCGTGGTTTTGTTTTCTTGATTTCCTTCAATATATCGAGCCCGCTCATTCCGGGCATTGAAATGTCGAGTATTACGACATCCCAGTCTTCCTTATCCAGCATATCGAGGACCACCTGGCCGTTTTCAGCCTCGCCGCAGGTACATTTGCCTTTGCCTTCAAAGATTATCTGTTTAAGACCCTGCCTGACAATAGCATGGTCGTCGCCAATTAATATTTTAATCATACTGCTCCCCCTTTATCTTTTAAATCTCCGACAGGTATAGTAACCGTCACAGTGGTACCTTTTCCCGGTGTACCCTTAATTGAGAACTCGCCGCCTAAGAGATAAGCTCTTTCGCGCATTCCAAGGAGCCCAAAAGACTTTGTATTTATAATTTCCTCTTCAGTAATTCCCCGTCCGTTATCTTTTATTTTAAGTATGATATTGCCTTTCTCGTGCACGAGGCTGACCTCAATCAGGCTTGCCGAGGCATGGCGGGCGATATTTGTAAGAGTTTCCTGGAAAATCCTGAACAGTGCCGTGGAGAAGTTCTGATCGAGCTCCAGTTCCTTAGGCATTGCAGTAATTTTGCAAGTAATGCCCGTTCTGTTCTGGAATTCCTGTGCCTGCCATTCAATTGCAGCCGAGATCCCGAGGTAATCCAGCACTCCCGGTCTGAGTTCAGAGGAGATCTTACGGACAGATTTAATTGTAGCGTTTATAAGAGAATACATCGCGTTAATTTTTTCAGTAACAGCTTCCGGGGGCTGACCTTCGGTCTGGAGTTTCTTATCCAGCCATGAAAGGTCCATTTTGAGTCCGGTAAGTGCCTGTCCGAGCTCGTCATGGATTTCTCTTGAAATTCTTGTGCGTTCTTCTTCTCTGGCAGACTGTGTATGAGCCGAAAGCCGCCTTAGCTGTTCCCTTGAGTTTTTAAGCTGGAACTCGGCGGTTTGTATTTTCTGGTAAGCAATTGCATTCTGTATTGCCGTTGAAGCCAGCTGTGAAAGGGCGACAAGTTTTTCCTTATCGGCCTCATTAAAGTTCATGTCGTTTTTCTTATTATAGACCGAGAGGAACCCTATTACCTCGCCCTGTGAGTTGAGTATTGATACAAATGCTCCTGATTTAATAGAGAACTTGTCGCGTATTTCAGAAAGCATTAAAGGATCTTTTAGTGCATTATTTGTAATATATGGGTTCTTATTAACGATCAGTCTTCCTGCAACGCCCATGCCCGGCGTCCAGCAGTATTCAAAATCCTGAGGCACCCCGTTAAAGAAAAACTTTTTACACACCATGCCTTCAGCCGTTTTAAGTCCTGAGCAGCCGCTTTCGGAGTCGGTAAGCTTAAGGGCTTCCTCGACCAGTGCGTCAACGAGCAGGTCCACGTTAAGCGTGGAGTTTAATTTTTTGCTGATGCTTAAGAGTGTATGGATTGTATTTTCGGCGTCTTTACGCTGTGTAATATCTCTTGAGTTTACGACGACTCCTCTTACCGAAGGGTTATGAAGCATATTTCTCATCATGCTTTCAATAGAGTGCCACTTAAATTCCTTGTCCCTGACGCGGAATTCAACTGAAGAGATGCTCTCGGGAGTTTTGACGACCTTGCCAAAGACCTTAATCAGCCTTGTTATGTCTTCAGGATGGGTAAAGCGGATAAGGTTTTTGCCGATAAGTTCACCGGGGGTATAGCCCAGCATTTTCTCTACTGATGGGCTGACGTACTGAAAAACCCCTTCCTCATCAAAAATCGATTTGACGTCGAGTGAATTTTCAATGAGTGACCTGAAATAAATCTCACCGTCGGGTACAGGTCTTTCAGGTTCTTTTTCCGTTAAAAATATATTTCCTGACAAATAGATTAGCCCTTCTTCGCTTGAACGTGAAACAATCCAGGAAACCATTCTGTAGTGGCCGCTTCTGTTACGGAGCTTCATCTCTGCCCTGATAGGAAAGTCTTTCTCCGGGCTCATTAGTATCTTCTTAAAGAGTTCAATATCGCTGCTGTGGAGGAGTTCGAAAAAGTTACTTTCGAGCAGCTCTTTTTCAGTATAGCCGAGTGTCTTCTGCCAGGCCGGATTAACTCTTTTGACAAGGCCCTCTGAATTGCAAAGACAAAGGAGCTCCTGCGATATATTGAAAAAATGGTCTGAAGACTGAAGTATCAGAGGCAGATCAATATCAGTTTTTCTTTTGGAAGTCCTGTTCATTTTATTTATGCAAGTTATGTAAAAACCAGATCATCCGGGTCTCACCTCTAAAAAGAAACCGTGCCCGGTGAAGTTTGAGCCTAAAGGTCAGCAGCACTGAAACTATGCGACAGATATCGGATATTTAGTATTCAGAACCGCTTCTCAGAAAGCTACATATGATATACGAAAGGAATCCTTAAATATCAACTGCATTAGAAATTCAGTAAATGTTAAATAAATTTTTATTAAAGTCCAAATTATTTTTGGAATATTTTTTCTTTATAAGGGACAAAAAAATTAAATGGGGAAGAGGAAGGAAAGTGAGCAAAAGAAAACGGCTCAGTGAGCTGCCCCGGGGCAGGTTCACTAAGCCGCAATAAATCAGGTATAAAGCTTAAGTTTAGTTATCGTAAATCCATTCTTTCTGACGTTTTAATCTTTCATCCAGATGAAATTTTCTAAAGAGGTCAGCCATCTGCTGATTGTCCTTGTGTCCTTCGGAAAGCTTTGTATAGTTAGCAAGTTCATGAAGCATAATTGTTATTACGGCGGAGGCTTCAGAGAGCTGTTTTTTATTTACCTTGTCGAAATCATCTCCCGAGGTATGATAGTATTTAACAGATTCTTCCTCGAGGTGGCCCATAACGGAGAACGTCGGTATACCCTTAAACATAAAAGGTATATGATCGCTATTGGTATAAGGCACGCTGGCAACGCCGGAAGAAAGGTCGAAGCCATTCAGGGAGTTCTTAAGGTTTTCAAAGAAGCCTTTGAATTCATCAAAGCCCATGCAATTAAAGCCTCTGGGGGAGCCTGTCATATCCATATTGATCATTGCGGCAATCGGTTCAGTGGAATGCATTGTGGTATAGTTTTTTGAGCCCCAGAGTCCGAGTTCTTCGCCGTTAAACCAGACGAAGTCGATAGAATAATAATTTTCCGCGGAAAAAGTTTTCATCAGCCTGGCCACATCAAGTAAGATTGCCGAGCCCTGTCCGTTATCGACAGCACCCTGGCTAATGTCCCACGAGTCGAAGTGCGCTCCTATAACTATTTTATCCTTAACTTTGCCGGCGATAGAGAATACGATGTTTGCCGTTTCAATTTCTTTGCAATAAGAGTTGGTTGTAATTTTTACTTCTGGGTTTTTCCCATCTGTAAAAAGTCTTTTTAGCCACATTCCCTCTTCATAGGTAAGGCTGTAGGCAGGAATGGGGGTGTTTGTACCCTGGAAGTTACCGGTTCCGGCAAGGTTATACATGCCCGGGTGTTCATTGATAAAAAGAATAGCCTTTGCACCGTGGCGTGAGGCGATATCAATTGCCTCATATCTTAGAAGGGGTTCTTTGCCTTTCGGGGCTTCTGAGGTTACAAGGGCTATTTTATTTTTCACGTCAATTGTGTTATAGTCTTCATCAAAGCCGAAGCCTGCGTAGGCTACAGCCGCGCTAAAAGCCGGGTGTGAATTAACGTATCCAAGAGCGATTGCCTGGAGCTTCCTGTTAAGAGGGGAAGCAATACGGATCTCATCGTCGCCTCTAAACCAGCCAGGGACCTTAAAGGTTTCACGGCGGGCAGTAATGCCGAGAGATTTTAGTTCCGTGGTTAAAATTTCCATCGCTTTTTTATTGGCTTCCGAGCCTATAAGTCTTCCGCCTGCCATGTCGCATATATTCCGGAACGCCTCATAGGATCGGTTATCCAGGAATGCTGAGCCTGTAATATCTGACCAGGTTTTGTTTCCCTGGCATTTCGAAGTGGAAAGAAGGAAAAGTAGGGATAAGAAAGAAAATAGTGTTTTTTTCATTTAACTGAGTCCGGATTTGTGTAAATATCAAAAAAATTAAAATTCCCACGGAAAATAAGTAATTATTCTGAGTTTGTAAATTTTTATGGACAAAGCATTTAGGAAAAGGACTGTTTGTCTTAAAATATTTAGTTTTGAGTTGTAAAAGGGGAATATGGTACTTTTCTTCTTCTCATGTGTAATAACAATAGGGAAAGCAGGCGTATTTGTTTTAGCGAAGCGAATTTTTCAGGGGTGCGCTTTTTTTAAGGCCGGGGGAGAGTGAAAAATCCCTATATTAAGCAGTTTTCCCTTTTTCCGGCTTAAATGTCAACTAAATTGGGAGAGTAATGCAGATGAAAAAATTCTACACCTTGTTCTTACTGATTATGATTTCTGCTATGTCCAATGCACAGACTTACAATTGGGAGTGGCAGAATCCGAAACCTCACGGCAATGACGTGAACGATATTAAATATCTGGGTTCCGGCAAACTAATTGCTGTAGCAGGCGCCGGCGTTGTGCAAAAAAGCATTGATGGCGGCTCTAAGTGGGACCTGATTAAGGCAGACACCCTCTCCAGGGATATACTTTCTGTGTATTTCCGGGATGAAAACAATGGAATGCTCTGCGGAAACGCAGGCCTTATAATGCAGACTAAAGACGCCGGAAAAACGTGGAGCTATATTGATTCCAAAGTTACCGAGGACCTATATGACGTTAAGTTTATGGATTCCGATACGGGTTATGTCGTAGGCACTAAGGGAACTGTCCTTAAGACAAAAGACGGTGGAAAGAACTGGACCTTATTAACTGCCGGAACAAGCACTAACTATAAGGTTTTTATTTTAAATGCAAAGAATCTTTTCATTGCCAGCGGCACGACGGACAACAAGCTGATGAAATCAAATGACTATGGCAAGACCTGGACAAACACAGCTCCGGCAGGACTTAAAAACAATGTTTACTCGGTTACATTTACCGATTCGGTTACAGGCTTCATCGGAACTTCAAACAACGACATCTATAAAACGGTTGACGGGGGAACTACCTGGACTAAAAAGGGCGGAGCCGCAACAAGTATAAATATCAGTGGTATCAAGTTTACAGATAAAGCCCGTGGATATGCTGTCGACGTAAAAGGTAATGTATTTGTTTCTGCTGATTCAGGAAACACATGGACTTCGGCAAAGATCCCGCTCCAGAAATTCAATGCCATAGACGGCGATACAAGCGTTCTTTACGTTGCCGGTGCAGCAGGATCAGTTTTAAGAAGTGATGATAAGGGGAAAACCTGGACTTCAAAAACCTCAGCCATTGTTCAGAGCTTTTTGCGAGAGGTAAAATTCGTTGATGAAAAGACCGGTTACGCCTGCGGTGGATCTGCTACTCCTGCAGACAGCCTTGGCTATATTCTTAAAACCACTGACGGCGGTGCAAACTGGACTTTTCTTTCAAAAGACTTCAAGTCTCAGGTATATACCTTTTCAATTGTAACCCCCACTTTGTGGTGTGCCGCGGGTTCAGGAAACGGCCTTTACCGCTCTACGGATGCCGGCTTAAATTGGACAAAAATAACAAGCCCTGTAACAACAGCCAGCATGGTATTTTATTCAATGGGCTTTGCTGGAAAAGATACCGGTTATGCAGCTGGTAACACAGGTAATGTAATCAAAACTGTTGACGGCGGGCAGACCTGGACAAAGCTTACCACAAATGCCGGTACAAGCACTATCTGGGAAGTGGCAGTATTAAATACAAAAACAGTTCTCTTCAGTGCAATTCAGGGAAAAATGTCAAGAACAACCGACGGGGGAACAACCTGGGAGGCTCTGGCTCCGAACGTTGCCGGAAGCCTTAGCGCCTTGTGCTTTAAGGACGATTCAACAGGTTATGTAGGCGGAGGCAATAAGGGCCTTGCAAGGACTACTGACGGAGGGAAAACCTGGACAGTTCTCCAGCTGCCGTCAAGCATTCTCAGTACAGCAACTGTCTGGGGCATTGCCTTCGGAAAAGACAAAGACTGGCTCATAACTTCACAGGGTGATGTTTGCTCTTCAAGTGACAGCGGAAAGACATGGCAGATTGCACAGGCACTTACGACTATGGATCTTTATAATGTAGCAACTGTAGGCGATGATGTCTGGGCAGTTGGAAATAACGGCATCATCATTCACGGTAAGCCCGCAAAAATTGATGCTGTGGAAGATGAAAAGTCAGCAGTAGCCAGGGATTTTGTTCTTTCGCAGAATTACCCGAATCCTTTCAATCCAAGTACAGTAATCAGGTACTCAATTCCATCTGAAGCAATGGTAAGCCTGAAGGTTTACAACGTGATGGGAAAGGAAGTTGCGCGTCTTGTAAATGAAAACCAGGCACGTGGCACCTATTCAGTAAAATTCGATGCTTCAAGACTCTCGAGCGGAATTTATTTCTACGAGCTCAGAGCGGGCAGGCAGATTGTAACAAAGAAGATGCTTCTTATAAAGTAATCGGTTACGCCTTAATTTATAATGCGGAGCCGCGGCTTTTTAGCCGCAGCTCCGCATTTTTTTTTGTGCACAGCAGAAAGTTCCATAAAAGCGGCTGCCTTAAAGGGGAAAAATGAAGAATGGGATCAATATTTCCACAATAAATTCCTCAAAGTGGCTGAATCTGGAATTGATTTAAATTGAAAAATGATATACTTTAGCAGCCAAACAATGGCTAAAAGAGGTCAGAATTTTCGGAAATAGCAGTTAAAGGGGCAGCCCGTTTTAATTCAGGTACCGTGGTGCAACTTACCTTTTGCTTCGTTCAATTTACCGTAATTCAGCAATAGCCGGATTACGGAAGAGGGTATACCTTCCCCTGGGACTTTTCGAAACAATCAGACAATCTCCTGAAAAATCGTCTGGCAACAGGCATTTGGATAATATTAGCCAGTAATAATGATGTTAAATAAAACCGATTATCCTTTTATGAGCTAAAATCAAGCTTTTGTCAAATGGCATTTCAGTTGCGGTCTTTACAGAGTAATCATGTATAATTATTAGCCGTATTGATATTTGATGATAAGACCAGGTGGAAAAGAGAAGATGAAGATAAGTTTATTATTTATCGTTTTGTTATTGGGGAATGTACTTCTTTATGGAAGGCTTGAGGTAAAGAAGCCGAATAAGGAACATGCCACTTCCTTTGCCATTATTGTTGATGAGGAAACCTACGATAAAACGAAAGATGCCATTCTGGCCTACCGCGATGCCGTTGAGGAAGACGGACTTTCCACATATGTTCTTGTAAACGACTGGAAGAGCCCTGATGAAATAAAAGAAGAGATACTGAAGCTTTATAACCAAAAGCCGCAGTTAGAAGGTGTTGTATTTATCGGGGACATTCCGATTCCTATGCTCCGCAATGCCGAACATCTTACTTCTTCGTTCAAGTACGAGAACAATTCTTCGGAATATTATTATTCTTCGGTGCCTTCGGACCGTTTTTATGACGATTTTAACCTGAAATTCAAGTTTCTGCATCAGGACAGTGAGCATCCACTCTGTTTTTATTATTCACTTACGCCTGATTCTCCACAGAAGGTTAATAAGACCATCTATAGCGCCCGTATAAAGCCCTCGGTTGAAGACGCGAGCAAGTATACACTCATCAATCAGTATTTACAGCGCGTTGTAAAGCAGAAAAAAGAGCAGAATAAGCTCGATCACATGCTGGTCTATACAGGCAACAGGTATTTTTCAGAATCTCTTGCGGCCTGGGGCGACGAGCAGCTTTCTTTAAGAGAGGAATTCCCGCAGGTTTTTAAGACGGGCGGAAGACTTAAGAAATTAAACCACACCATGAGCCCCTATATGAAAGGAATACTCCTGAGCGAACTTCAGGATAAGAACCTGGACTTTGCAATTTTCCATGCTCATGGTGATGACAACCTGCAGAGCCTGGTAGATTATCCCAGGTCGAATGACATTGATGACAACATCGACAACATTAAACTCAGTTTAAGAAAAGAGCTCCGCGATGCACGCAAGAATGGCGAAAATCTGGATGAAAAGAAGCAGGATTTAAAAGGGGACTACAATGTGCCCGACAACTGGTTTGATGGCGCTTTTGATCCCAAAGTTATTGCAGCCGATTCAGTGCGCGACCGTAAGATGACGATCTATGGTGAGGATATAAGAAAGATTTCGCCGCAGGCAAAGCTGATACTGTTTGATGAATGTTATAACGGCGCTTTCCATACGAGCCCTTATCTTGCAGGGGAGTACGTTTTTGGTTACGGCGCAACGATTGCAGGCATTGCAAACAGCACCACCACGCTTCAGGACCAGTGGGCTGAGGAGTTCTCCGGGGTGCTCAATTACGGAACAAGAGTAGGCCTCTGGCACAAGATGAATAATGTTCTGGAAAACCATCTCTTTGGCGACCCGACGTTCCATTTTACCACGATTGATCCCAGAGTCAACCTCAACAACATGCTTACTCAGGGAATCAGTGACACAGCATCCTGGGAGAGGATGAGGTATTCGGATGAACCCTCGCTCCGCGCGCTTGCACTCAAGATGCTCTTTAAGATCAGGGGTGCTTCTTATGAAACGGAGCTTGTAAGCGCCTACAGGACTGATGAATCTTATAATGTACGCCTTCAGGCTTTAACCGCACTGGCAGAGCTGAATACGCCGTCATTCCAGGGCATTCTCAAAGAGTCGATTCAGGATCCCTTTGAGTTCATAAGACGCGTCTCTGCGGTCTGGATGGGAAAAGTAGGAAACCGCGATTACCTGTCGATTATGGCAAAGCAGCTTGTAGCAGATGAATCGGAGAGGGTAATTTTTGATCTGAAGAAGTCGATTGCCTTTATTGATCCTGTTGCCGGCTATGAAGAGCTGGAGAAGTCGTTAAAAGAGATGCCGGATGCTGCGGACAAGGAAAATTTAAGAGAAATGATGAAGGGATCGATCCTGAATTCAAGTGACCATCTGAACAAGGAGCTGCTCCCGAATATTAAGAACGATTCGCTTAGGATAAGGAAGAAAGTAAAGGAGATAGAGTCTTTGAGAGTATACAATTACATACAGGCGGTACCCGAGCTATTGCAGCTGGCACAGAACAGCAGGGAAGACGTGGCAATAAGGGTAGCTACACTTGAGGCGCTCGGCTGGTATGCACTTTCAAACAACCGGGATGCAATTGTAAGGGCGTGCGATCAGATTATGAGCATGGGCGATACGCCTCAGCAGGTTAAGGATGAGGCCTTAAGAACGAAAAACAGGATCAGAGAAGGCTTCAATAATCCTGTGACTTCATAAAAGTTTGCAGATAAACTTTCAACACTGCCGGATATTCTTAAAAAAGAAATATCCGGCTTTTTTATTTTCAGGCGGAGTGTTACTCTTCAGGTTTTCTGTGCGATATATAGCCTCCCACATTAGAGCGGAAGCCTACGGCAAGACGGTTCCAGCCATTAATTGTTACAATAACAATTGTAAGTTCCACTATTTCTTTCGGGCTGAACAGGCGCTCAACTTCAGCATATGCCTCATCCGGGGCGCAGGTTTGTGAAATGAGTGTAAGGGCCTCGCACCAGGAAAGGGCCGCCCGTTCGCGCTCGGTGTAAAAAGGGGCCTCGCGCCATGCCGCAAGCACATTAAGCCTGTCCTCGGTTTCCCCGATTGCACGGGCATCCTTTGTATGCATCTCAAGGCAGTGTGCGCATCCATTTATCTGTGAGGCGCGGATTTTAACCAGTTCTTTCAGCTTTGGCTCCAGGCTGGTCTCTTCGGCAAACTTTTCAAGCTGAATCATTGCCTGATAGGCCTCCGGAAGTGTTTTATACCAATTTAATCTCATTGTGTTATTCTTTCATAAAGTTACATGATAAAAAGGTAAGATTTTTAATTTATTTTGAAAAGGGCGGGAAAAAGTGATCATTTATTTTTACCAATATTTAGGGCCTTCTCCGGAGAAAAAGAGGGGAAAGGGATTTGATTGTCTCGGATTAAAGAGGTAATTTTAATCATAAAATTTTCGAAATTTTTAACTGTATAGATAATAGCAGAAGGAAAAATTGTAATGGCTAATTTTGAAGTCAAACCTGCCGAAAGGACAGAAAACGTCACTTATGCGGTCAGGGACATTGTTGTTATTGCTAATGAAGTTGCCAAGACCGGCAAGGAAATGCTCTATCTGAATATAGGGGATCCGAACATATTTGATTTCCAGCCACCAAGGCATATGATTGATGCCGCATATGAGGCAATGCTGCAGAACAAGAACGGATATTCTCCTTCCTCAGGCATAAAGGAAGCTGTTCAGGCAATTGAAGCTGAAGCCAACCGCAAGGGAATTGACAACGTTCTCGATATTTTTGTTACTACAGGCGCAAGCGAAGCTATTGACCTTGCCCTGACCTCACTGGTAAATGAAGGGGAAAACGTGCTTACACCGACCCCGGGTTATCCTCTTTACACAGCCATTTCAAGCAAGCTGAGAATGGTGGAAAACCCCTATTACCTGGATGAAAGTAACGGCTGGCAGCCTGATATTGAAGACATCAAGAGCAAGATCA
Organism: Acidobacteriota bacterium; assembly: GCA_050258415.1. GTDB lineage: Bacteria > Bacteroidota > Ignavibacteria > Ignavibacteriales > SURF-24 > JAAXKN01. The sequence goes on from JBLMYS010000366.1 coordinate 22,401, forward strand.
ACGATAAGACCCGTGCCATCATTTTAATTAACCCTAACAACCCGACTGGTGCTCTTTATTCAACTGAAATTCTTCACCAGATAGTTGACCTCGCACTGGAGCACAATCTGGTTATATTTGCCGATGAAATTTATGATAAACTCCTCTATGACGGAAAGAAGCACGTTTCAATTGCTTCATTAAATAAGGACGTATCCTGCATTACTTTCGGCGGACTTTCAAAGAACTATATGGTTCCGGGCTTCAGAATAGGCTGGGGCATCATTTCAGGACGCCAGGAAAACCTGAAAAAGTATATTGAAGCCATAAACAAACTCTTAAGGGCACGCCTGTCGGCTAACCACCCTCAGCAGTATGCAATTAAGGCAGCTTTAGAAGGCAATCATACACACCTGACTGAGGCCTTAAAGAAACTTACAGTGCGCAGGGATATTACCGTAAATATGCTGAACGCCATTCCCGGCATCAGCTGCGTTAAACCTGAAGGCGCATTCTACGCTTTTCCGAAGATCAACTTAGAGCAGCCCGACCTGCACTTTGTCTCTGAACTCCTCAGGGAAACAGGAGTTGTGCTTGTACACGGAAGCGGATTCGGGCAGGTACCCGGAACAAAGCACTTCAGGGTGGTATTCCTTCCGAACGAAGAGATACTTACAAAGGCGTACACCAATATTGCACGCTTCTATGAGAAGTATACGGCAAAATATGCCGGTGTTAACGTCGAATAATTAACGCTGCTTATTTCCTCTTTAATATTAACGGAAGGTGAGTTCTAAGAATACAAAATGAAGACTCATCTTCCGTTTTTCATTTCTTGACTACATAGCGCCATTTGCCTATATTTACGGTTTAAGTAAAAACACTTACAAGTAAAGAGTTTATCGGGTTGAATCAGTATAAAAAGACAATTCTTCCGAACGGGATCAAGATTGTAACCGAATCGGTTCCCTACGTGAACAGCTTTTCGCTCGGCTTCTGGTTTAATGTAGGCTCACGGGACGAAAGCCGCAAAAACAACGGGATTACGCATTTCATAGAGCATATGCTCTTTAAGGGAACAAACAAAAGGTCCCCAAGAAAAATTGCCGAAGATATTGAAGCCTATGGTGGATATCTGAATGCCTTTACATCCAAGGAGCATACCTGCTACTACGGGCGAGGCCTTCAGAAATATATAGAACGCACATTTGATGTTCTGGCCGATATGATACAGGACCCGGCATTTAAGGCTAATGAGATAAAAAAAGAGGCCGGCGTAGTTGTTGATGAGCTCTACGACATTGAAGACAACCCGGAAGAGCTGATCTTTGACAAGTTTGAAGAAAGTCTTTTTAAGGGAAACCCTCTGGGGCTTCCCATAATAGGTACCGAGGAGAATGTGCGCGGGTTTAACCGCGACGACCTCTTCAGCTTCATCGAAGAGAAGTACGGCCTTAATAACCTCACCATTGCAGCCAGCGGGGCCGTGGAGCACGATGAACTGGTAAGGCTTGCCGAAAAGTACATCAGGAAAGACCTGGGGAAGAAATCCATCAGAAGAAAGAAAGTTACGCCAGCAGGGCCTTCGGAAATATCAGTCGATAAGGAAATCCAGCAGGTTCATACAATTTTAGGTTGTGCAACCTATGGCTATAAAGACGACCTTGAAAGGACAAAAGTAAACGTTCTTTCGCACATTCTTGGCGAAGGAAGCAGTTCACGCCTTTTCCAGACCGTAAGGGAGCGTAACGGGATATGTTATCAGCTGAATTCATTCTTAAACTCTTTCTATGATGTTTCCTCATTCGGCGTTTACTTTTCGACAAACGAAAAGCTTTACGAAAAGTCGCTGGACCTCATTACAAAAGAATACAAAAAAGTAATGGAAAAGAAGGTATCCGATAAAGAGCTGAAGAAAGCCAAGGAATACTTAAAAGGCAGCATGCTCTTAAGCCTTGAGGGGATGACAAACCGGATGTTCCGGATGGCACAGTCGGAGATTTACTTCAATAATATAAAAACCATTGAGGAGTCTATCAGAGATATAGATTCCGTAAGCCCCGAAGACGTGCTTGAGAAAGCAAATGAAGTTTTGGATGAGAAAGTTTTAAGCAAAATAGTCATTAAAGCTGAAAAATAAACAGAATTTAAGTAACCAGGTCAGGAATATAAATCAGGAAGCAGGATTTTACATTTTATGCCTAAGATTACAATTAACGGAAAAGAAATAGAGTTCAAGGCGGGTCAGACCGTAATAGAAGTTGCAACCAAAAACGGCATTACAGTGCCGCATTTCTGCTGGCACCCGGCTTTGTCAGTCTCGGGTAACTGCAGGATGTGCCTCGTGGAAATTGAAAAGATGCCCAAGCTGGCAATTGCATGCTCCACACTGGCTGCAGACGGAATGGTGGTTAATGTGGATTCGGACAAGGCTATCTCAGCGAGAAACGCCGTAATGGAATTCATGCTTATCAATCACCCGCTCGACTGCCCCGTATGCGACAAGGCAGGTGAATGCAAGCTTCAGGATTATGCCTACAAGTACGGTTCAGGCGAAAGCCGTTTTGAGGAGGAAAAATCCCACAATAAAAAGCGCGTGGAGCTCGGGCCATTTGTGATGTTTGATGCTGAAAGATGTGTATCCTGCTCAAGATGCATCCGCTTCTGCGATGAAATTGCAGGAGATAAAGAGCTTACATTTACAAAAAGAGGCGACAGGGTAACGGTTTCAACATATCCGGGCGAGTCGCTCGATAACCCCTACTCGCTGAACACAAC
>JBLMYS010000367.1:0-4171 GCA_050258415.1 Acidobacteriota bacterium
CGGTTTCGTAAAAAGATGCGAAAGCGCCGGCGTTGACGGATTTCTTGTCGGGGGCAGCCTCATGATGAACGGAAACCTCAGCAATACAATTTCTGTTATAAAGAAAAATACTTCCATTCCGGTGGTAATTTTCCCCGGCGGCATAAGCCAGGTTTCTTCCAATGCCGATGCAATTCTGTTTTTGTCGCTCGTAAGCGGCAGAAACCCGGAGCATCTGATTGGAAAACAGATTATGGCTGCCCCGATAATCAAAGCCTATAATCTTGAAACTATACCTACGGGCTATATACTCGTTGAATCGGGCAGCATTACTACAGTTGAATATATAAGCGGAAGCACGCCGGTTCCCCGCAACAAACCAGAAATTGCGGTTGCAACTGCACTTGCGGCTCAGTACCTCGGAATGAAAATGATCTATCTGGAAGGCGGCTCAGGCGCTCAGATGTCAGTCCCTAATGAAATGATCAGTATTGTTTCGAAAAACGTGGACGTTCCAGTCATTGCCGGAGGGGGCATCAGGACAGCCCGCGATGCGCGCGAAAAAGTTGAAAGCGGAGCCAGCATTGTCGTAACGGGAAATTATTTTGAAGACGACGAAAACTGGGATAAGATTAAAGAATTTGCAGATGCTGTGCACGTAAAGCTTGCCCAGGAAACTGCAGCCGGAAATTGAGGATAACTTACTTAGAAAGATATGATGATGACAGACAGAAATAAATTTATCAGCGAGTCACTGAAGGAAAGTGCCGAGACAAAGCTAAAAATCGCTCAGGAATGCTCAGGCGAAATTCTTGAGGCCGCCAATATGCTTATGGAAGCTTTTAAGAAGGGAAAAAAGCTCCTCCTGTGCGGAAACGGCGGAAGCGCTGCCGACTGCCAGCACATCGCTGCCGAATTTATGATCCGTCTTAGCCATCACATTAACCGGCCCGCACTGCCGGCAATTGCCCTTACCACCGACACATCCAACCTCACAGCAGGCGGTAATGACATAGGGTTCGAGAATATTTTTGCCCGCCTGATTGAAGGATTGGGAAATGAAGGAGACATACTGCTTGCCATTTCTACAAGCGGAAATTCCCGGAACGTCATTAAGGCCGTTGAAAAGGCAAAAACCAGGAATATGAAGGTTATCGGGTTCCTGGGTGGAACTGGCGGAATGCTGAAGAATATGGTCGATCTTCCGGTCACCATTCCCTCGGCTAATACACAGAGGATACAGGAAGGACATATAACGGTTGCTCACATCGTTTGTGAGCTCGTTGAAAGCGGATTGTACTTATAGTCCATAGTTCAATACCTTCAGTTTTTCTTCTTAACGTGAACCGGGCTTTTACTCTTAACTTTTAATTCTTCCTTTTGGCTTTGCCTGCCACTCCCCCATGAGTAGTAACTTTTCATCTTTCCACTTTATTTTTTTTAGTATATATTATATTCAAATCAAAAACAGAGGGAAAAATGACTGCTGATATTATGACAATCCAGAAGGTCTACCAGGAGCTGCGCGCCAAGGTTGACGCCGCCAGGAATATACTGGGTAGGCCAATGACTCTCACCGAGAAGATTCTTTATTCACATCTTGCTCACCCCGTATTAAAGGAATTTAAAAGAGGAAAAGATTACGTAGATACAGCCCCCGACCGCGTTGCGATGCAGGATGCAACCGCTCAGATGGCACTCCTGCAGTTCATGCACGCAGGAAGGAAAACAACGGCAGTTCCCAGCACGGTACACTGCGATCACTTAATCCAGGGAAAAGTCGGCGCAGAGGAAGACCTGGAAAGAGCCCGGAACGAGAATAAGGAAGTCTATGATTTCCTCGAAAGCATTTCCAAGAAATACGGCATCGGTTTCTGGAAACCCGGAGCCGGAATTATTCACCAGGTGGTACTTGAAAATTATGCATTTCCCGGCGGTATGATGATCGGAACCGACTCGCACACGCCTAATGCAGGCGGTCTTGGAATGATTGCTATTGGCGTTGGCGGCGCTGACGCTGTAGACGTTATGGCGGGAATGCCCTGGGAAGTTAAATGGCCTAAAATTATAGGCGTTAAATTAACCGGAAAATTAAACGGCTGGACGGCCCCGAAAGATATTATACTTAAACTGGCCGGCATTCTTACAGTTAAAGGCGGCACAGGCTCTATTGTTGAGTACTTCGGCGATGGCACAGAATCTATTTCCTGCACCGGCAAGGCTACAATCTGCAATATGGGCGCCGAGGTGGGCGCTACAACTTCAGTATTCCCATTTGACCACAGGATGGCAGACTACCTCAGGATGACAGGCCGCGAGGACGTTGCCGAAATGGCCGAGGGACTTGCTGACTGCCTTACGGCGGATAAGGAAACCCTTACTGACCCGCATAAATATTACGACACCATAATTGAGATAGACCTCAATACACTGGAGCCTCATCTTAACGGGCCTTTTACACCTGACCTGGCATGGCCCGTCAGCAGGATGAAGGAGATTGTCCCTGAAAAAGACTTTGTCGATGAGCTCAGCGCAACTCTCGTCGGCAGCTGTACAAACTCCAGCTACGAGGATATCGACCGCGCAGCGAGCATAGCACGTCAGGCGCTTAAAAAAGGACTTAAGGCAAAAACACAGTTTATTATAACTCCCGGTTCTGAAATGGTCTACCGCACCGTGCAGAGGGACGGGCAGCTGGATACGCTTACTGAATTCGGCGGCGTCGTATTCGCTAATGCATGCGGCCCCTGCATCGGCATGTGGAAACGCATGGATATAGAAGAGGGTGAAAAGAACTCTATTGTTACATCCTTCAACCGCAACTTTGCAAAAAGGAACGATGGCAATCCCAAAACACAGGCATTTGTGGCGAGCCCTGAAATGGTAACAGCTCTTGCAATAGGAGGAAAACTTTCCTTCAACCCTATGACCGACGAAGTGGTCAATGATAAGGGAGAGAAGGTAAAACTCGACGCCCCGTCCGGAAAGGAACTCCCCCCGAAGGGATTTGAAATAGGAATTTCGGGATTTGTAGCTCCTGCAAAAGACGGCGCCGACGTTCAGGTGATCATTAATCCCGATAGCAATAGGCTGCAGCTTCTGGCACCCTTTGCCCCGTGGGATGGAAACGACCTCACAGACCTGCCCCTGCTCCTTAAGGCTAAAGGCAAATGTACAACCGACCATATCTCAATGGCAGGCCCGTGGCTCCGCTATCGCGGCCACCTGGACAACATATCAAACAATATGTTCATAGGCGCAATTAACGCTTTTACCGATAAACCAGGTGAAGTTAAAAACACATTTACCGGCGAATACAAATCCATCCCGGAAGTTGCACGCGACTATAAAGCACGCGGCATTAACTGGATTGTAGTTGGCGATGAAAACTACGGCGAAGGCTCGAGCCGCGAACACGCAGCTATGGAACCCCGCTTCTTAGGCGGAAGAGCTATCATAGCGAAGAGCTTTGCCCGCATTCATGAAACTAACCTGAAGAAACAGGGAATGCTTCCTTTAACTTTTGCCAATCCTGTGGATTATGATAAGTTAAGGGAAGACGACAGGCTGAGCCTTATTGGACTAAGTGACATAGTGTGCGATAAGCCCGTTAAGCTTGTTATTAAACACAAGGACGGAACAACCGAGGAATGCATACTGAACCATACTTTTAGTCCGGGACAGTTTGAATGGTTTAAGGCAGGAAGCGCACTTAACCTGATTGCAAAATCACAAAAGTCATAATAAATAAAAAAGGCTGCCCTGGGGCAGCCTTTTTTTATCATCATATTCTTAGTACAAATTACTTCTTTGCAGGTAAAATAGCATCCTTTGCAGCCTTTGCAATTCTAAATTTCAAAACCTTCTTTGCCGGAATTTTAATTGTTTCGCCTGTGGCGGGGTTTCTTCCGATTCTCTTCTTACGGTCAACCAACTGTAACTTGCCTAAGCCAGGCAGCGTAAAGGATTTCTTTGCTTCCTTGTAAGAAAGGCTAACAAGCTCCTGTAAAAACTGAGCTGCTAACTTCTTGGTTGTACCAGTCTTTGTTGAAAGATGCTCAATGATCTGAGCCTTTGTCATTGGTTTTGCTTGTGCTTTTGCCATTTTTCCATCCTTTTTTTGTTGTTTTAGGAATTGTGGTCCAAAATAAAAATTTTTTAATTTAAAGCAAAATTATTTTGAACTTTTTTT
>JBLMYS010000368.1:0-22816 GCA_050258415.1 Acidobacteriota bacterium
CCCACAATCTGAAGCATGCCCCAATACCGCTTTATCGGTTATATTTTTATATTCTCCAAACATGAAATCCCGGTAATTCTGACAATTTATATACAGTAACAAATTCACTAACTTGAATCCGATTCTAATGAAAACGGCTATTCATTTAAGTGATCTTTCCCGGAGGAACTTGCCCCTGCAATCCGCATATTTCCCTGCAGAGCTTCAGGGGATTTATAGTATTAAAATCACCGTGAATCCCTTTATTTGTGCATGCAGTTATAAATATTTCATTTTTTTTTTTTTTGAAAAATTTTCCGAAAACGCCTCTTGTCACCATATATATACATAGACGAAATAAAAATTGTACGGCTTCCTTTTAAGCAGTGCATATAAGACATTTATCCGTAAAAGATTTTAGTTCTATTTTGTACAAAGCTTCTTTCCCAGAGAAAATATGAAAACAGCATCAAAATATTCATTTTTGCTAATTGCAATTGGCATATCCATCCTTAATTTATCATGCAAAAAGGACACTATAACAGACCCCGGTAACATTACTCCGGGAAGGCGTGACTACACATGGACCGTGGATACGCTTGACATGCCGGTAAACCAGATTTATTCGATCTGGGGATCATCACCCAGTGACATCTGGGCCTGCGGCCCCGCAGGAGACGAGAGTAAATGGTTCCAGCATTATGACGGGAGTAAGTGGACTCCATACAATATTTCTTTTTCAGGCAATACCCTCTTTGGCTTCAGCCGGAACGATGTCTGGATGGGAGGAGATGACGGCGAGATCTGGCATTATGACGGAACTGGCTGGAAACGTAATTACACATATAAGGCGGATAACAGGAATAATCTTGTAATAGTGCAAAATATCTGGGGTGACAGGCCTGATGACGTTTATGCATGCGGGGTAATTTTCTATAAAAATTCAGTTTTTGAGCCTCAATCAAATAAAGGATTCATTCTCCACTATGATGGACAGAAGTGGACTGAGGTTCTCAAAGGAGAATTTGATTATCAGTTCATTTCAATCAGGAGGGAGCAGGATGATGTATTTGTTTTAGCTTATTATACCAGTAATACAATATCCTCAAATGATATAATTGCGTTCTATAAGCTGAATGGTAATAAACTTGAAAAAATATATTCAGGTCTTCATGGAGTTGTCAACTGGGGAAATTTCGACCTCCTGGGAAATAATTTATATTTCTGGATTGGCCGGGATATTTATACATACAGTGAAAGGGCCGGATTTGGGAAAGGAGAATTCCTGAAAATCTTTTCGGTAACAGAGCCCAGTTTCGATTACTATGTCTTTGGCCGTAGTATGAAAGATCTCTTTATAAGCACAATTGGAGGTCTGGCCCACTATAATGGTGAAGATGTCCAGTATATTCTTCACTATCCTGATACACAGAGAATTATAGCTGGGGTATTGTTTTTTGAGAAGGAAATTGTCTGCGCGTATGTCGATTACAGCACAAACACAAACATGGTTGTACATGGAAAATTAAAAGATTAAAGGATAAATAAAGCTAAAGAAAAAAAAGGGAAGGGGTCAGCGCCACTAACACTGACCCCCTCTTTAAGTAAGAATAGCCCCCAAAGGTCGGCAACCTTAACAGGCAGTTTATTCAAACTGCTTTAAGGCTATTCTATTTTAAAAATACAAACTTTATAGTAAATATTTCCACAAAAAAGGAGAATTATAGTGAAAAAGTGGATTTTGTTTTATTCTTTTTGGGTATTGTTTTCTTTGAGCCTATCGGCACAGGTAATCTCGGGTTCAATAACTTTAACCGGTACAGCAAATCCTATTGAAAAATGCGAATCAAGTTATTCTACAGGAGCTTTTGAAATAGGGATGTATAAAACCGGGGACACCCTTGGACCTTTAGGTCCGGGTCTAATGATCCCCATACCTCTCGGGGCTTCAGCCCCAGATCATCCGGGGAGAATCTGGGGCTGAAGCCCAAAAGAGGAGGGGAATTCCCGTAAACCCCGAGCTAAAAGCTCGGGGCTAGTCATAGGAAAATCCATCTAAGATCCCTGTAACAAAATCTATTACACCACTTTCACATTTTCTGTTATTTTCCCCTTCATCCCGGCGCTGTATCTTAGCACTGTTAATATTCCATTTCCAGATGATAGACTTGTACGAGGGAGCCTCGGGGGAGATGGCTAATCCTCGTACAAGTTTTTTTATTTTAAACATCCCAAAAACCCCTTCCAAACATTTAACACGTTGCGCATTTCTGCCCTTTCATTTTCATGCTTTATTTTTGTATCTTGTTTTGCATTTTTAGAAAAATATTATGAGCATTATGAACGGGAAAAAACTTGCGGTCGTGGCCGTAAGCGGAGGAATGGACAGCCTGGTTACTGCCGCTATTGCAATGAGAGACTATGAACTGGCCTTTGCACATTTCAATTACGGTCAGAGGACTGAAAAACGTGAACTGAAGGCTTTTCTGGACATTGCGGACTATTACCAGGTAAAACACAGGCTTATTATCGATTATACCCACCTGGCAAAAATAGGCGGATCATCCCTTACTGATAAGACAATTGATATTGAAAAAGCGGACTTGACAAGAACCGGCGTTCCTATGTCTTATGTCCCTTTCAGAAACGGCAATATACTTGCGGCATGCGCAAGCTGGGCCGAGGTTCTGGGAGCCGAGGCTATATTTATAGGCGCAGTATATGAGGACTCCTCGGGATATCCTGACTGCCGCCCTGAGTTTTTTACCGCTTTTGAAAAGATGCTGGACCTGGGTACAAAACCCTCAACCAGAATTAAAATCGAAACCCCGATAATCCATTTTTCTAAAGCAGAAATTGTAAAAAAGGGAATTGAATTAAATGCCCCTTTGAACCTCTCCTGGTCGTGCTACCAGAATGAGGATGAGGCCTGCGGTGTGTGCGACAGCTGCGCCCTGAGACTCAGGGGATTTAAGACGGCCGGAGTTGAAGACCCGATAGACTATAAAATAAGACCGGCATATTAAAAAATTATTAGAATCAGCTTGGAATTTTATTAAGGAGATATAAATGGAAGATAGAGTAAAGATCCTGGAAGTATTTAAGAACCAGTACCCCAACCGGGATTACACTATTATACACGAGGCAACCGAATTTACTTCGCTTTGCCCAAAGACAGGACAGCCCGACTTTGCAACAATTACAATTGAATATATACCCGAGGAACTCTGTGTTGAACTTAAAAGCCTGAAGCTCTACTTTCAGTCATACAGGAACGAAGGTATATTCTATGAAAGCGTGACCAATAAAATCCTCGACGACCTCGTTGAGGCGACAAAGCCACGCTATATGCATATAACCGCGGCCTTTAAGATTCGCGGCGGAATCTCTTCTGTAATTGAAGCAGATTATGAAAGTGACGACTATAAGGAAAGCTACTGGGGAGAAAACTAATAGTAAGAAAACCATAAGGAAATAAAAGAAAATTTTTGTATAAGCAGGGATGTTGTCTTTTTCTGCCAAAGCGCACGTGAAAATGTGCATGCATTTAAGAGCCATCCTTTGAAAGCAGTATCAGTGTCAGTTATCTTAATTGTTAAATAAATCTGTCCCCTCATGCCGGAAGATCCCGGATGGGGAAAACTCTAATTAAACAAAACCTTAAACTGGAGAAGTTATGGCAAAAAAGATAGTCAAGAGATCCTGGGCTGAGAACTTTAGAATCAAGGTGGTCGAACCGATTAAAATGACCACAAAAGAGTACAGGGAAAAAGCCGCAAAAGAGGCCGGATACAATACCTTCCTGCTTAAATCAGACGATGTCTATATCGATCTGCTCACAGATAGCGGTACAAACGCTATGAGCGACTATCAGTGGGCCGGCATGATGATGGGCGACGAGGCCTATGCCGGAAGCAAAAATTTTTATTACCTGTGGGATAACGTAAAAAAATATTACGGCCTCCCTTATTTCGTTCCTACTCACCAGGGAAGAGCTGCTGAACATATAGTTTCAAAGATACTGATAAAACCCGGTGATTATATCGCCGGTAATATGTACTTTACTACTACACGTCTTCACCAGGAACTGGCCGGTGCTACTTTTGTTGATGTAATTATTGATGAAGCTCATGACCCGAAGAGCGAACATCCCTTCAAGGGCAATGTCGACCTTAATAAACTGGATAAACTGGTTAAGGAAGTAGGCGCAAAGAAAATTCCTTATGTCAGCATTGCGGGACCTGTTAATATGGCGGGCGGCCAGCCTATCTCTATGGCTAACATAGTTGAGGTTGAAAAGTACTGCCAGAAGCAGGGCATTAAGATGTGGATGGATGCCACACGCGCGGTTGAAAACGCATATTTCATCAAGCAGCGCGAAAAAGGCTATGAGGATAAGACCATAGCCCAGATATTAAAAGAGATGATCTCTCACTTCGAGGGCATCTGGGTCAGCGCAAAGAAAGACCTTATGGTTAACATCGGCGGCATTCTTGCTACAAGAAACAAGAAGGTTTTTGAGGAAGCAAGGAACCTGGTGGTGGTATATGAAGGTTTACATACTTATGGTGGCCTTGCAGGACGCGATATGGAAGCCATGGCACGCGGAATCGAGGAAATGGTTAACTTCGATACAATAAGGGCAAGAATCGGACAGGTTGAGTATTTCGGCAATAAACTCATGGAATACAACGTTCCTATTGTTCACCCCATAGGCGGACATGCGGTATTCCTTGATGCAAAGAAATTCTTGCCACACCTGAAACAGACCGACTTCCCGGCCCAGACGCTCTGTAACGAAATATATATCGATTCGGGCGTCCGTGCAATGGAAAGAGGCATCGTTTCGGCAGGAAGAAACAAGGTTACTGGCGAGCATAACCTGCCTAAACTTGAACTCGTACGCCTTACGCTGCCAAGAAGAGTTTATACACAGGCTCACCTTGACGTGGCAACAGAATCAATTGTTGAAGTTTATGAAAGAAGAAAATCTATCAAAGGCCTGAAAATGGTTTATGAACCTAAGTACTTAAGGTTCTTCCAGGCCAGGTTCGACGTTCTTAAATGATTTATGCTTATATCGGGGGCAGGTGAAGCGCCTGCCCCCATATAAGACGCAAGAAAACTAAAGAATTTAATATGATTAATCCGGCAGAAATAAAACAGGAATTCATTAAAAGCAGGGATAAGCTCTTCCGCAACCCCCAGCTTCAGAAAGATGCCTTCAGGTTCTGCGTGGCCTATAGCCTCCTGGTTGAAGAGCACATCTTCATGATTGCCGGACAGGAAAAGCCCGATTTTGCCCTTGCCTCCGCCGGAAGCTTTAGCCGCAGGGAACTCTCCCCATATTCCGATATCGATATTATGTTCATTGCCGAAAAGATTGAGGACAATGAAAATCAGATCAGGGATTTTGTACGGCTCCTCTGGGACTGCGGAATTGAGGTCTCTCACACGACGCGCGACTTCTACGATATTGAAAAATTCCTGAACAAGGACCTTCACACATTTACACAGTTCTTTGAGACGCGTTTCCTTCTGGGCAATGAAAAAGTTTATCAGAAGTGGAACAGCCAGATATTCTCCTCGATCGATTCACAGGATATGCCCGAGCTCCTTTTGGAATTTTTCAACGACATTGAAGCCCGGTATAATAAGTACGGAAGATCGGCGAAGACTCTGGAGCCAAACCTTAAGATGTCTGCCGGAGGCTTAAGGGACCTGCATGCGGTAGAATGGATGTATTCTCTGAAAAACAGAGTTCTTTTAACCGAGCAGTCGGAAATTACACAGGCCGAGAGCTTTATACACCGCCTGAGGGAAGAAAAGATTACCTCGGCAAACGAGTGCAAAAGCGTGCTCGAAAGCTACCGCTTCATTCTGAACGTCCGCAATATACTTCATCTGATCAGCAAAACCAGAAATGACCGCCTTGAATTCAGGGCTCAGACAAAAATTGCAAAACTTCTGAATTACAAAGGGGATTCATCCGTACAGAACTTTATGCGGAATTATTTCCAGGCGGCAAATAAAGTAAACCGGTTTTCAAAGACGATGATCAGGCGCTACGAGGAGGAAATAGCATATCCATTGTCAAATTTCCTGGCCGTAGACCTCGATGAGGATTTTACGCTGAAAGGTTCCACGCTTTCAATTAAGGATAGCCGAAACCTTTCTTTGTCTGATATTTTAAGGGCGTTCTACTACAGGGGCCTCTACAGCGCCAGGTTCGATGAGAACCTGAGAAGCCTCGTAATACAAAGTATTGAGCACATTGAACAGACTGAAAACCATTCAGGCAGCGAAGCACGCTCCTCAGTATTCTTCAGGGAAATTCTGAGGCTGCCAAAGAACGTGGGAGAGACGCTGATAAATATGAATGAGCTGGGAGCGCTTCAGCTTATACTTCCGGAGTTTGGCGACCTCATAGGATTTTTCCAGGCCGGTGTGTACCATAACTACACGGCTGATGAACACACACTCATTGCAATCAGCAACGTGGAAAGCCTCTTCGGGCAGGAAAGTGAGCTGGGAAGAATTTATACCAGCCTTAAAGAAAAAGAAATTTTATATCTTGCAATTCTCCTGCACGATATTGCAAAACCGGTAAGCGTTTCAGGTCATGAGATTATTGGCGCAGAAATAGCCTCTTCTGTGGTCTACCGCCTGGGTTATGATGAAAAGGAAGCCGAACAGGTGAGCTTTCTGGTTGAAAACCATCTCGTAATGGAGCAGATTGCATTCAGGCGCAACCTGAATGACCCCATTACGCTGAATAATTTTACGGCAAAGTTTTCCTCTCTGAAGGATCTGGATCTTTTATACCTGCTTACCTTTGCCGACTTGTCGGCAGTAAACCCTGTAGTCTGGACAGAATGGAAGAGCGATCTGCTGGCCGAGCTTTACAGAAAGGCCAAAGCCATGCTGGTCGAGCAGCTTACGGGTGAGGAATTATTGTTCTCAAGCACCATAAGCTTCCCGCAGGCAGAGTCGGATCCCACGATGCAGAAGCATATAGAATCAATTGACGACATAGGCTACATTCAGCACTTTTCAGAAGAAGAGATCCTAAGCCACCTCACAGAGATCAGCAAAGGCCTTAGCCTCTCGGTTTTCTTCAAGCAGGTTAACGTTTTTACAAATATTACGATAATAGCAAAGGATTCACCGTCACTCCTTTCAAGGCTTTGCGGCGTGCTTTCAATTAACGACCTTAATATACACGACGCAAGGATATTTACACGGAAAGACGGTATAGTTATAGACAGTTTTAATGTGACGGATTTCAGGACGCATAAGCTGGTTGAAGTCGAACGCTATGAAAAAATTGAAAGCGACCTCAAAGCGGTTATAGAGGGAAGCTTCCAGCTGGTGCAGGAATTCAAGCGCATGAAAACAAAATGGTGGCGCATAGAAAACAAATTCTTCAAGCGTTCAGGCAAGGTTAAAATTGCATTTGAAGAGCACGATAAATTTACAATTGTTGACGTATTCTCACCCGACCGCCTCGGGCTGCTTTATCAGATAACAAGAAAACTTTCCGAACTGGGTTTGTCAATCTACTTCGCTAAAATTTCCACCAAGGCAGATGATGTGGTGGATTCCTTCTACCTCCTGGACCGCAACGGAAAGAAGGTGTCTCAGAACGATTATGAATTTATCAAGGCTGAGCTGACCTCTGCCATAGAACAGATGTTATAAGAATAATAGGATCAAGTAAAGTGAATTTCATGGAAAAAGAAAAGCCGATAGGTGTCTTTGATTCAGGTATCGGCGGACTGACGGTTGTAAAGAGAATTTCCTCAATTTTACCCACAGAAAATATAGTTTATTTCGGGGATACTGCCCGCGTGCCTTACGGCTCCAAGTCCAATGCAACAGTAGTGGATTACTCGCTGCAGGATGCGGGATTCCTGATGAGTAAAAACGTAAAGGTTATTGTTGTTGCCTGCAACACTGCCTCCTCGGTAGCTCTGGATGAATTAAGAAAATATTTTCACGTGCCGGTCATCGGCATGATCGAGCCCGGCGCCTCATTTGCGCTGAAAAATACTGTAAGTGGAAAAATAGGTGTTATCGGTACTAATACTACAATAAATAACCAGGCATATTCTAAAGCAATACACCGCCTGAATCCTGATGTTGAGGTCTTTGAAAAAGCATGCCCTCTTTTTGTACCTCTGGCAGAAGAAGGATGGATTGAGCACAAGGCAACATACCTTATTGCAGAAGAGTACTTAAAAGAGTTAAAACAGGCAGGGATTGACACTCTGGTACTCGGCTGTACGCATTACCCGATTCTTTACAAGGTGATTCAGGATGTTATGGGCCCCGATGTAAAGCTCATTGATTCAGGCATTGCGGCGGCGGCGGTTGTAAAAAGCGAACTGGAAAGGATAGGCTTCTGTACAAATTCATATTCAAACGGTGTACAGGACTTTTATGTAAGCGATATACCGCAGAAGTTCAAAGAGATCGCCGAACTTTTTATGGGGCGGGAGCTCCAGCACATTAAAAGAATAGATCCCGAAAACCTCTCACTCTTAAAACCCGAATTGAAGTAGGATACTTAAGATGCCGGGAAGCGCTTCTTAAAGGTGCCAGGAACCACTTCCTGGCACCTTTGTTTCTTCACTTTTTAATTTTTAATTTTTAATTGCCTTCTCCGCCATCAGTATCCCCGAGAGGCTTTTGGCGTCTACAAGTTCGCCGGACCTGATTTTTTCCTCAATTTCCTCTTTTGAAAGCTCAAGCACTTCCATGCCGTGTTCGCCTTCCTCGCGGTTGTGATTGCCGGGAGTAAGTCCCTTTGCTAAATATATATGGAGCACTTCGGTACAGAAGCCGGGAGTTGTGTATATTGCGCCAAGCTTTGTTATTTCCCTTGCCTTGTAGCCTGTTTCCTCTTCAAGTTCGCGCACGGCGCATTTCAAGGGGTCTTCGCCCACCTCCAGTTTTCCTGCCGGAAGCTCAAGCAGAACCTTCTGAAGTGGGTAACGGAACTGCTTTACAAAAATTATTTTACCATCGTCTTTTATTGGTACCACAACGGCTCCTCCGGGGTGGATTGCAATTTCACGCACTCCGGGGTTACCGCTATTGTATTCGATCTGATCTACCTGAAGGTCAAAAACCTTGCCTCTGAATAAGGTCTCGCTTTTAATTACTTTGAAATTTTTCATTGAACGTCCTTGTTTAAAAAATAAAGAGCAGGATAAAAGTTAAATAATTTTATCCTGCCCGCGCATTAATCTAAATTTTAACTTTAAGTTCTATACAAATCTTTTCTCGTAGTATGGTACAAGTTCACTGCCTAAGAATTTAAGCACGGCAGTAATCACACCCAGGTCGTCCAGATATCCTATTAAAGGAGTAAGATCCGGAATAGCATCAATAGGAGTAATAAAATATATGAGCGCTCCAACTACGATGGCCTTGCGGTGCCATGATACGTAAGGGTCGCGCATATATCTGAACAGTGCTTTAATATCCCTGGCAAATGAAATTCTTTTTCCTACTTTCTCCAGCTTTGTCCACAGCTCTTCGTTAACAAATTCCTCTCCCTTTTTGTATTCTTCTTCTCTGGTATAAGGGTATTCCAGTTCATCGATATCCGGGCGGCGATAGTCACTCATATTCCTTGCCTCTTATAATGTTTATTAAACCAGTCAAAAACCGTATTCCACCATAAACGGGCATTCTGGGGTCTTACAACAAAGTGAGTTTCCTCAGGGAAATAGAGGAACTTACTTTCAACCCCTTTTCTCTGCAGAGAAGTAAAGTTCTGGAAAGCCTGTTCTTCGGGCACGCGGAAATCCATACCTCCCTGCACGATGAGCATCGGGGTCTTGAAATTCTCCACGTACTCATGAGGAGAAAACTTTCTGTAAAGGGGCCTGTTTGTCCAGGGTTTACCCTTATTCTCCCACTCAGGGAACCAGAGTTCCTCTGTAGTGCCGTACATGCTTTCAAGATTAAACACCCCGTCGTGGCATACCAGCGCGTTAAAGCGGTCTGTGTGGCCTTCAATCCAGTTGATCATATAGCCTCCGTAAGACGCACCGGCTGCGAAGGTATTTTTCCTGTCGACAAAGTTGTATTTACTAATAACATAATCATAGGCATTCATTAAATCAACATAAGGCTTGCCGCCCCAGTCGCCGGAAATTTCATCTGTAAATTTCTGACCGTATCCTGTTGAGCCTCTTGGATTCGGGGCAACAACAACGTAGCCCTGGGCAGCAAACATCTGAAGGTTCCATCTGTAGTGGAAGTCATCTTCCCAGTGCCCCTGCGGCCCGCCGTGAATTAAGAACATCATAGGGTACTTCTTGTTCGGATCGAAAAAAGGAGGTTTAACTAAAATCGACTGAACCTTTGCGCCCGCGGCACCCTTGGACCAGAAGGTTTCAATAGGATTCATTTCGAGTTTGCTTAAGAGCTCGGTGTTTGATGAGGTAAGCTGCTTAAGGTTCGAGCCGTCGGAATTCATAGAAAAAATTTCAGTAGGGAGGTTGGTCCTCATCTGGCTGAAGTAAATTGTTTTGCCGTCGGGGGAAATGCCGAAGAGGTTGTTTATGTGCTCTTTTAAGAGCATGTCGATTTTGTCTGTTGCAAGGTCCAGCCTGTAGATTGAGTTATAGACCTCGTTTGCGCAATCGAAATAAATCGCCTTTGAGTCGGGTGACCATGTAAGGTCACTAACGGAACGGTCGAAGCCTTTGGTCAAGTCCTTTGTCGTTCCGGTCTTTCTGTCGTAGAGCATAAGGCGCTGGCGGTCCGCCTCAAAGCCTGCTCTTTCCATAGAGCAGTAGGCGATATAATTTCCGTCGGGTGAGTAGACGGGATTGTTGTCGTTGCCACGGCTTACGGAGATTTTTGTATAAGGGGTTTTCCCGTCTTTATTTACATCTTTAAGCTTAACAATAAAAATATCATTATTTGTGCTGACGGCCAGAGTTTCAGCTTCATTCATTGTGAAAGCTATTTCCTGTCCGTCAGGTGAGAAGTTGTAGTCGTTTGAGCTTCCCAAGGCAATCGGGGGCACGTCAGCTTTGCTGTTAAGTGTCAGGTCTGTATATTCCTTCTTATCTTTATTCATTAAGAACAGGTGGCTTCTTTTCTCGCCTCTCCAGTCATCCCAGTGCCTGTACATGAGTTCGGTAAAGATCGAAGCCTTAACCTTGCTTTTTTCTTTTTCCTCGTCTTTCTGCTTATTGCATTCCTGAGTAGTGCACCCGGGGTAAACAGGGGAGACGAATGCAATTTTACTGCCGTCGTTGGATAAGACCTCTCCGCTTGCGGTGGAATATATGTCTGTCAGTTCCTTGTCGCCCGAGCCCTCAAGGCTGCACTCGTGGAGCTGTCCTCCGACAGAATAAACGATTCCTTTTCCGTCGGGCAGAAAATGGGGCTCTGTTTCATTTTTATCCGAATTTTTCAGAAATCTTAAATTTGATCCGTCGCTGTTAACAAGCCAGATATCGGCATTGCCCTTGTTCTGATCCATGCTGTAGGATGTAAGTACAAATGCAATTGTTTTCCCGTCTGAGGAGATTACGGGGGAGCTTACTCTTTTCATTGCCCACAGGTCATCAACCGTAAGAGCATGCTTCTGCTGCGGGTATATTGCTAATGCCGGCAGTAAAAATATTGCTGCTGCAAAAAGAAATTTTTTCATTAATGCCTCTAGATGATTAAATTAAATAAAGGTAAAAATATATAACTGGTGCCTCAAAAGTCAACATATTATTAAACTCTGCCGAAGGGCGTGAGGGTTCAGAGCAGAGGTCTTTAATAAAGGCGGCATAGCATGGAAGAATGGAAATAAGAGAGCTTCATTTTTGCTATTCATCTAAATCCCGCCCACAGCTCACGATTTCAAAGAAAAGGGCACTATTTTATCTCTTTTACTGGTTTGATATTAGTGGCCTTTTTTATTAGTTTTAGGTGCTAAAAACAAAGTTGTTGCAAGGAGAATTATGCGGGCGATTATTCCGGTTGCGGGTTTCGGCAGCAGATTAAAGCCACATACGTATTCAATACCAAAAGTGTTGTTGAACGTTGGAGGCAAGCCGATAATAGGTCACATAATTGACAAGATATTAAGTGAGAATATCAGGAAAGCTACGTTTGTTATAGGTCACCTGGGAGAGATGATAAAGGATTATGTTACGGATACCTACCCGGAACTGCAGGCCGATTTTGTTGAGCAGAAAGAGATGCTGGGCTTAGGCCATGCAATCTATATGGCTGTTCCTACTTTCGATGAAAAAGAGATATTTATAATCTTAGGCGACACCATTTTTGACGTCGACATCAAGGATGTCTTAAGGAACAAACAGACCTCTCTTGGCGTTAAGACTGTGGAAGACCCGGGCAGATTCGGCGTTGCCGTCTGTGAAAACGGAAAAATCGTAAGACTGGTTGAAAAGCCAAAGACCCCTGTTTCAAAACTCGCTCTTGTGGGACTCTATTATATCTCTGACGCCGAAAAGCTGGTTAATTCATTAAATGAACTTATTAAGCGCGACATCAGAACCAAAGGGGAGCTCCAGCTTACAGACGCCCTTCAGATAATGATAGAATCAGGCGAGGATATTACTACATTTCCTGTTGAAGGGTGGTACGACTGCGGAAAACCGGAAACTCTTCTTTCGACAAACCAGTTTATTCTGGAAAGGGACGCTGTAAGGCACGATATTAAGTCTGTTGTTATAAATGAGCCTGTCTTTATTGCTCCGGGAGCTGTAGTTAAAAACTGCGTTATAGGCCCGTACGCAACTATTTCAGAAGGATGCACCATTATAGACAGCATAATTAAAAACTCAATTGTTGGTTCCGGCGCTACAGTAAAATGTGCCATACTCGATCACTCGCTTATAGGCAATTCAACTCAGGTAAAAGGAAATTTTAAGAGACTGAATGCCGGGGATTCTTCAGAAATAGAATTCTTTTAAGTGTTAAGTTTTAAGTGTTAAGTTTTAAGTTGTGCGCGCCCGCCTTCGGAAAGAATGTTGAATAATAACTTAAAACTTAAAATTCAAAACTTAAAACTCTATGGAAAAAACTTTAATAGCTAATTAAACTGTTATTTTATACAATCAAAAAAAGGTAGAAGAAAATGTCATATTTTTTCACATCTGAATCCGTATCAGAAGGACATCCGGATAAAGTGGCCGATGCCATTTCGGACGGAGTATTGGATGCCATTTACAAAACTGATCCAAATGCAAGAGTAGCCTGCGAGACTTTCGTTACTACGGGACTTGTCTTAGTAGGTGGCGAGATAACAACAAAGGCCTATGTCGATATACAGGACGTGGTAAGAAAAACAGTTGAGAAGATAGGCTACACTAGTGCAGACTATAAGTTTGACAGTGAGAGCTGCTCGGTCCTAAACGCCATACACTCACAGTCACCTGACATCGCAATGGGCGTTGATAAGGGTGGAGCCGGCGACCAGGGCATCATGTTCGGTTATGCCTGCGACCAGACTGAAGAGCTCATGCCTATGCCGATTGTTTATGCTCATAAGCTCGTCTTAAAGCTTGCCGAGATCAGAAAGAAGAACAATGGACTTATGCCTTACTTAAGACCTGATGCCAAAAGCCAGGTTACAATTGAATATGACGACAACAACAACCCCTTAAGAGTGGATGCAGTTGTAATCTCTACCCAGCACGATGGTGACGTCTCACAGAAGACAATCAAAGAAGACGTCATTGAAAACGTAATAAAGAAGGTAATTCCGGCCAAGTTCCTGGACAATAAGACAAAGTACTTCGTAAACCCAACAGGACGCTTTGAAATTGGTGGTCCTCACGGAGACTCAGGCCTTACCGGACGTAAAATCATTGTTGACACATATGGCGGCTGGGCACCTCACGGTGGCGGAGCATTCTCAGGAAAGGATCCTTCGAAGGTTGATCGTAGCGCAACATATGCAGCACGTCACATTGCAAAGAACGTTGTGGCAAGTGGCCTTGCCAAAGAGTGCATGGTTCAGGTAGCCTATGCAATCGGCGTGGCAAAGCCCGTTTCAATACTCGTTGAGACAAACGGAACAGGAGTTATTTCAGACAAAGAAATTTCAAAGATGATCATGAAGGAAGTAGACCTTACTCCTAAGGGGATCATTGACCGCCTTAAGCTCCGCAGACCCATTTATCAGAAGACCAGCGCTTACGGTCACTTCGGCCGCAACGACAAGGACTTCACATGGGAGAAGCTGGACTTAGTACCCGTATTCAAGAAATACGCTCCAAAAGTAGTTAAGACTCCGGCCGTTAAGGCTGCAGCCGAGAAGACTACAGAAGTTAAATCTGTTAAGGCTCCGGTTAAGGCTAAGGCTCCTGTAAAAAAAGCTAAAAAGAAATAATATCTACTAAAAATAAAGTGAAAGGTGTGAAATGAACGAAGTAGTAGAAAAAGATTACATAAAGTACAAGGTAAAGGATATCACTCTTGCCGAATGGGGAAGAAAGGAAATCCGCCTTGCTGAGGCTGAGATGCCGGGCTTAATGGCCTTAAGGCGTGAATACGGCCCAAGTAAACCCCTTAAGGGTGCAAGAATAGCCGGATGCCTCCATATGACAATCCAGACCGCGGTCTTAATTGAGACCTTAGTTGAGCTTGGAGCCGAGGTCACATGGTCATCTTGCAATATCTTCTCAACCCAGGACCACGCTGCTGCAGCCATAGCAAAGGCCGGTATATCGGTCTATGCATGGAAGGGTATGACAGCCGAAGAATTCGACTGGTGCATCGAGCAGACACTCTTCTTTGGAGAAGACAAAAAACCCTTAAACATGATCTTAGATGATGGCGGCGACCTTACAAATATGGTCCTGGACAAATACCCTGAACTCGTAAAAGGGATAAAGGGCTTGTCGGAGGAGACCACAACAGGTGTCCACAGGCTCTATGACCGTGTTGAAAAAGGAACGCTTCCAATTCCAGCAATCAATGTTAATGACTCGGTTACGAAATCCAAGTTCGACAACAAGTACGGATGCCGCGAGAGTTTGGTTGACGCCATTCGCCGTGC
This sequence comes from Acidobacteriota bacterium, assembly GCA_050258415.1. GTDB lineage: Bacteria > Bacteroidota > Ignavibacteria > Ignavibacteriales > SURF-24 > JAAXKN01. Next base: position 15,029 of record JBLMYS010000368.1, read on the forward strand.
TACAGACCTCATGATGGCAGGAAAAGTTGCCGTTGTGGCGGGCTATGGTGACGTTGGTAAGGGATCTGCCCAGAGCTTAAGGAGTGCGGGAGTGCGTGTAATTGTAACTGAAATAGATCCAATATGCGCCCTTCAGGCTGCAATGGACGGCTATGAAGTTAAGAAGATGACTAACGCTATTCCAAGGGCAAACATTGTTGTTACATGCACGGGTAATAAGTCCATAGTAAGGGAAGAGCACTTCCGTCTTATGAAGGATAAGACCGTAGTCTGCAACATTGGTCACTTTGATACAGAGATCGATATGGCATGGCTGAATAAAACTTATGGTGATACAAAGGATACCATTAAGCCACAGGTGGATAAGTACACCATTGATGGCAAGGAGATCATTGTTTTGGCTGAAGGACGCCTGGTTAACTTAGGATGCGCTACAGGCCACCCATCGTTTGTAATGAGCAACTCATTTACCAATCAGTGCCTGGCTCAGCTTGAGCTCTGGAATCATGCTGAAAAGTATGAGAACAAGGTCTATATGCTTCCCAAGCATTTGGATGAAAAAGTGGCACGTCTTCACTTGGATCAGATCGGTGTTGAGCTTGATACTTTATCTCAGGATCAGGCCGAGTATATCGGTGTCAAGGTTGAAGGCCCATACAAGCCTGAGTACTACCGCTACTAATAGTTAGAAGCATTTCACACACAAAAGCCCGGATTCCCGGGCTTTTGATTTTTATTGCTCTCACTTTTTAATTTTTAATTTTTAATTTTTAATTGATTTAAAAGACTCCTGCAATCTGAGCGCCGCAGTTAAAGCACCTGCCGTCTTTAATATGGTTTGAAATAACGCTGTGCCAGTCGCGCTTAATTAAGGGCGTATGGCAGTTAGGGCAGTAGGTGGTCTGGCCTTCGGTGTTATGGACGTTTCCGACGTAGCAGTATTTTATTCCGGCCTCGGTTGCAATCCTTCTTGCCATTTCAAGAGTGGAAGTAGGGGTGCGGCTTTTATCTGTCATCCTGAAATCGGGATGGAAAGCTGTAAAGTGGTGCGGCACCGAGTCGCCTAAATTTTCTACAACCCAGCCCGTCATTTTCTTAAGCTCTTCCTCGGAATCGTTTTCTCCCGGAATAAGAAGCGTTGTGATCTCAAACCATATGTCTGTCTCATTCTTAAGCCAGACCAGGGTATCCAGTACCGGGTTCAGGTGCGAGTAAGTGACCTTATGATAAAAGTCCTCTGTAAAGCCTTTTAAGTCCACGTTTGCGGCATCAATATATTTATAGACGTCCTTACGGGCTTCTTTATCTATATATCCTGCCGTAACCATTACGGATTTAAGTCCCTCTTCACGCGCTATTTTCGAAATGTCAATTACATATTCGCCAAAGATTGTCGGGTCGTTATATGTATATGCAATTGAAGGAGCGCCGTACTGTTTTGCCAGTTCGACAACTTTTTCAGGAGTGGCTTCAAAGGAATTCTCATCGTCTAGCCTTGCCTTGCTGATCGACCAGTTCTGGCAGAATTTGCACCCCAGGTTGCATCCAGCGGTGCCGAAGCTTAAGATGGAAGTCCCGGGCAGAAAGTGGTTAAGGGGTTTTTTCTCTATCGGGTCGAGCCCGAATCCTGTAGGCCTTCCGTAGCCTAAGGAATAAAGCTCGCCGCCGATATTCTGTCTTATAAAGCAGAATCCTGCCTGCCCTTCGCCAAGCGTGCAGTAACGGGGGCACAGAGTGCAGAGGATTTTTCCGTCTTCAGTTTTTTCCCACCATTGGGCTAATTTTAATTTTTCTTTCGTTTCCATTGTAATAGTTTAAGTTTTAATATGTTTTACTAACCAAAAATTGCAAAATAATTGAATGATAATAAATCCCATTTAAGAGTAGTCGCTTCAGGGGAAGATTATGTGGTATTAAAAAGAAAACACCCGTAAGGGAACAGTAGTTCCTCTTACGGGTGCCGTGGATTCCGTTAAAGCTATTAGCTGCTAATTACTTTTTCTTTTTTGTTTTTGGCTGTACTGTAGTAGGAACATTTTTTTCCTGCATCTGTCCGTTTTGCCTCACAATTCCGTTTGTGCCGTTTTTCTTTATCTGCGGCTTAATTTTGGCGTACATTTCCTTAAGCTTTTTCTCCACCAGTCCGAATACGGTGTTCTGTTCAAAGTGACCGCTTCTGTTCAGCTTTCCGGCCTTTACGCCTGTAAGAATCTCAAGGGCCTCTTCAATTCTGGAGATGGCATAAACGTGAAAAGCCTTATTTTTTACCGCATCGATAACATCATCTCTTAACATCAGGTCCTTTACATTCTGCACCGGAATAATTACGCCATGATGCTTATTCAAGCCGCGCCTTTTGCAGACGTCAAAAAATCCTTCAATTTTTTCGTTAATGCCGCCGACAGGCTGAATATCCCCTTTCTGATCCACAGATCCGGTTATTGCAAAGGACTGCTTAATCGGGAGGCCTGAAAAAGTGGACATGAGGGCGCAAACTTCGGCAGCCGAAGCGCTGTCGCCGTCAATCATACCGTAACCCTGCTCAAAAACGAGGCTTGCCGAGAAAGAAAGAGGTATCCTCTGGCCGAAAGTCTCCCTGAAGTACCCTGAAATTATAAGTACGCCTTTATTGTGTGTGTTTCCGCTAAGGCCTGCCTCACGCTCCACATTAATAAGGCTTCCCGTTCCGAGTGAAACAGAAGCCGTAATTCTGGTCGGTTTGCCGAAGGAAAAATAGTCCGAGCCGTAAACGGCCAGCCCGTTCACCTGTCCGGCTCTTTCACCACTGGTATCAATTAAGATGCTTCCTTCTTCAATCATCTCGGTGATCTTCGATTCATAGAGGGCATGACGTTCACGGCCGTTGTTATAGGCCTGATGGACGTGATATGCGCATACAATGGACTCCCCGTCATCTTTAGCCCAGAAGTTGGATTCTCTTAAGAGGTCGGCAATAAAAGAAAATCTTGTCGTCAGCTTTTCCTTTTGCCCGGCGTAGCGCGAGCTGTACTCAATAACGGCTGCAATTGCAGACTTGTCGAACTCCATGAGGTTTTCATGCTCAATGAGTTTTTTAATTACCCCCGCGTATTCGCTCAGTGTGTGGTCAGTTCTCTTCATCTCATAATCGAAATCGGCCTTAATCTTAAAGATTTTCTTAAAATCGTCCTCATATGCCGCCAGCATGGAGTACATGTACTGATTGCCTATAAATATTACCTTCGTGTTGCAATCGATAGGCTCCGGTTTCAGGACCGTCGGTGAGAATTGGTAGTAGCTGTAGAAATCCTGTATTTCAAGCTTCCCGTACATTAAAACGCGTTTAAGCGTCTTCCAGACTCCCGGTTCCTGAAATGCATCCATGGCATTTAGGACCAGGTAGCCGCCGTTTGCCTTGAGGAATGAGCCCGCTTTGATTTTCGTAAAATCCGCGTACCAGCCTCCGTGCCCGTCACTGAACTTCTCAATTGTGCCGAAAAGATTATTGTAGGAAGGGGTGGTTTCAATAACAATAGGGCATTCATTGGTATGGGTATTGTCCAGTATGATATTTACCTCATACTCCTTATAATAATCTATTACAATTCCTTCTTCGGTTTCCTCTGTCTTGGGGCGTACACCCTTAAAAACCTCAAGTGAGTTAAGAATGTTCTCCTCCACCAGATCCAGGTACTTATGAACCTTTCCCTCTTTGTACTTTTCTTTAATATTACTGATGGCCCCTTTTACAATGACATTGACGGTTTCTTTTTCAAGCTGCTGGAGCTTTTCCTGGTAATCCTGGCTTAGTTTAAGCCCTTTCTTAAAAACGCTCTGAAGTTCTTCCTGGTAAAGCGCGTATTTGGTGGAGATTTCCATGGCCTTTTCTTTATTGATCTTGCCTTTACGCACCTGCTCTTCGAGCTGCTGAATAAAAATGGGCTGGTTTTCCACCACCGGAAGCACCTCGGGGCGCGAGGCCTCGCCCACTTTTACCTGTCCTAATGAAAAATTCTCCTTCTTTAGCTTCTCCTCAAAGGAATTCATTAAAACCTGTTCCTGGCTGCTGAATTCGGAAAGGATTTTCTTCCTTTCAACTTTATAGGATTCAGCTTCAAGCGCCTGCGGAATTTTATTCTGCAGGTACTGAATTGTTGAAGCCATGTCGTACTTGAACTTCTGAGCTTCACCGGCCGGAAATACAAGAAGGAAGGGATTATCCTGATCCTCAAAGTTGTTGACGTAGGCGTAATCATTAAGGACCGGGCATTTGGGCCTTATGGTTTCAAGCATCTGCTTTACTGTAGTGGCCTTGCCGGTTCCGGAGAGTCCTGTAATAAATATATTGTAGCCCGGACTCCAGAGTTCCACGCCTATCTTCAGGGCTTTAAGGGCCCTTTCCTGCCCGATAATTTCATTTATTGGAGCAATCTCTCCCGTGGAATCGAAGTTAAAGACTTCGGGGCTGCATTTGAGTTTTAATTCGTCGGGTTTTAATTCCTTATGCCCATGGGATTTAACAGCTTTCATAGTAGAACCCTGATTGGTGAATGTATAAAATGAAAATAAGAAATTAAAAGAATAAATCCTGAAAAATTTCAGAGGCAGGATTCGCAAAATTATTATAAATTAAAATTGAAGAGTTAATATTTAAATAATTTTTATAAAAATAAAATAAAATATTTCAGAGTAGTTTTTGCTTGCAAAATGATTTTGCGCAAATTAGATTTGGGGAGAAAAAAGTGCCCTCATGCTAAGCTAAAGTGTTTGCCAATGCTCGCCGATGATGTACGGTAAAGTTTTCATTCGATATGGATCTCTTTGTCCTTTTTTAGTTGCTCTTAGTTTTACTTGGTCGTGGACATAATAATATCAAATAAATCTAATTACTTTCATCCAGGGGGAAAATGAAAATAATCTACCGTTTAATTGCTGTTATGTTTTTAGCAGCAGTAATTTCATCTTCTATTAATGCGCAAGAAGTAGGACCAGGCTTTGGCTGCGGACTTGTTGAAGGAGGCTATGCTTCCGATTTAAGCGCTTACAAGGGAGATACACTTAAGTTTTATATATCAAGCAATGCACCGCAATATGACCTGAAAATTTACAGGTATGGAAAGGTAAAAGAATTAGTCGCCACTATCCCGAATGTAAAAGGGGGGATAAGGGAGGTAAAACAGAGTGACGCGGTGTACCTGAACGGCTGTAAATGGCCCGAATCGGCAAGCATTGTGATTCAGAAGGACTGGAAACCGGGAGCTTACCTGGCAGAATTTCCGACACTAAGCGATACCATAAATCCGGTTCTTTTCTTCGTCAAGGACAAAGAAACAACAAACAGGCTTGTTGTAGTTTGTGCTACAAATACCTATCAGGCATATAATATGTTTGGCGGGAAAAGCTCATACCCGGCATACAGCAGCGAAGGCGGTGCAGGTGTATGGTTTAACTATTCAGTAAAACTCTCCTTTTTCAGACCTTTTAACTTAAACAACCACACCGGCGTAAACCGCGGCAGTTTTAAGGCTTACGATTCAAAGCTGATTAAATGGCTCGAAGAGGAAGGCTACGACGTGGATGTTGTTTCGGATACAGACCTTGACCGCGACTCTTTATATATCAGCAAACACAAAGTTCTTCTTCTGACAGGCCACAGTGAATACTGGAGTGCCAAGATGAGGGAAAACGTGGAGGCGTTTCTGAACAATGGCGGACACTTCATGTGCCTGAGCGGAAATACCTGCTGGTGGCAGATAAGATATGAAAATAACTATCACACATTTGTCTGCTATAAGCATAATCAGAGTGATCCCTTTTTCAAAGGGGAAAAGGGAACGCAGGAATGGTACACAATTAAAAGAGAAAATCCTTTCCTTGGCACGAGCTATGAAAATGGCGGCCAAACTAACTATGGCACATGCCTGCCGTGGAAGGATGGGTTCGGAGGATATATCGTAAGAAACGCTCAGCACTGGGTCTATGAAAATTCAGGCTTAACGGAAGGTGACACGCTGGGATACTACGCCGATTCCTCAATTGTAGGCTACGAAACAGATGCCGCGCTTTTTACATACAGAAACGGGGTGCCAGTTGTAACAGGAAGTGACAAGACACCGTCGAATTTTAGATTACTGGGAATTTCACCCGCTAACCATGCCTCTGCAAACAGACCGGAAGAGTGGGCTACAATGGGAATCTTTAAGTACAACAAAGAAAACAATCCCAATGCGGGTTACGTTTTTAACGCCGCAACTGTCAGGTGGGCCTGGGGGCTCCAATCCCATTCGACAAAGGTTTCCATTGTAACTAAAAACGTACTGGATCATTTTCTTAGAAACTCTTTTCCTCCTGAATTTGTATCCTGGTCACCTTATGCCGCAAAGGCAGAGATGCTCCTGAAGACGTTTATGCCTTTTAACCACAGGAAAATGGAAATTCAGAAGGGGGGCAGAACAATTTTCAGCGCTTGTGCCGAGGATGATAATAAGCAGAATGTCTCTTACTTCTGGACAGTAAATGATACCATACAGGCCTCAGGCGAAAAGGTGCTGAGATTCAATTCGCGCTATCACATAAACGGGCTGAATATTGTAAAGGCCTTTGCTTGCAACTCAAAGGATACGGCATCAATTACCTGGGAAGTTAATGTAATCGAGGGTACAGGGGATATCAGAATTGCGAGTAAGCCGGCCACTGTCTACACACCGGGAAAGATATTCACTTATGTGCCCGGAATAACAAGCAGAAAAGATGCACGCGTTCACTACAGGATAGATCACCTTCCGGACTGGATGACATTCGATCCTTCAAACGGTACCTTTGCCGGAACTCCGACGGTTGATGCCGCGCCTCTGGACAGCATTTCAATTGCTGTTGTAGATGAAATGGGCGCAATAGATTATCAGACATTTAAGATTACCAGTGCTTCTGTAACTTCTCTTGCTGATAATGGCACGCTGCCGGATCATTTTGAGCTCTATCAGAATTATCCAAACCCGTTTAACGGAATGACAAAAATCAGGTTTTTTGCAAAGGAGCCTTCACGCGCAGAGCTGACAATTACAAACCTTCAGGGGCAAAAGGTACGCAGCTACAGGTTTAGTCAGGTTCCGGCGGGTTATAACGATATAACGTGGGATGGCAAAAATGAATCCGGTATACTGGTCGCCTCAGGCATTTATCTCTACAGGATAAACTGTATTACGCCTCAGGGATCCGGCTTCAATATGGTTAAGAAAATGGCTTATATCAAGTAGCAGGAACTTAAAGGTTAAGGCCGGTAAAACTTATGCCGGCTTTAACCTTTTACTTTTATACCCTGCTTTTCAAAATATGCGCGTACGAGATCCCTCTTTTCTCCCTGTATCTCAATAGTTCCGCGTCCTTCACCGGTTTTATATGTTCCTCCCGAACCGCACTTTTTCTTAAGTTCGCTCGTAAGATCTTTCAGAAAACCCTCATTTAATGGAAGCTTGTCTATAACCGTTACCGTTTTTCCGTGCCTGCCCGACTTTTCAATCCTCAGTACGGGTGTAAACTTCATACCGCTTACATCATCTTCTTTAGGGCATGTGCATTCAGATAAAAGCTCCTTGCAGCGGGGGCATTTTTTGTTGACCTCAGGGTCTGTCGAGTATACCAATCTATAGTTCTTCATATGGTAAATATAATGGGATTGTAAGCGTTTAACAAATTTAATATAATTTTTGTAGGATAACTTCTTACAAAAAAAGTAGACTTTTTAGAAGTCTTTTTGTAAGAAAAGATTGACTTATTCTCTTTCATGTTATAACTTATAAAAAGGGCCGC
>JBLMYS010000369.1:0-5953 GCA_050258415.1 Acidobacteriota bacterium
TTATTCCTGATAAGATTTATATAATCTTTAAACGAATTACTTTCGGGTTCCCTGCCACTGAGTTTTAATTTTTCCACCGTATATATTTCCCTTTATTTTCTTGCAATATTTAAGACTAAAATGCTAAGCGATATAAGCGTCGAGACAACAGACAAAGTCATATTAAAATAATCCCTGAAATACATCCTCGGTTCACCGGGAACTAAGAGCACATCGCCGACAGTAAGGTTAGGAATCTGTTCCTTATTTTTCGTGAGCTTTTCACCCCACAAGAGGTCGTTATAGTTAAACTTCAACAGGGTTTGTGAGGAATCGGGATTAACCCTGAAGAGTCTCAAATCGTCGAGGTGAGCTTCATCTGTAGGTCCGCCAGCGTATGAGAGGAGGTCGCGAACGTTGACATAGCTCGGGACTAGATAGCGGCCCGGGTATTTAACGAAGCCCCATACAGAGACTTTAATGTTGACGGCTTCGGGATCCGAATAGTCGAAAAACCCGCCCTGTGTATTCCTAAGCTGGTTAAGATCGGCACCAATCTTTATATTGCCTTCCTGAGCGAACATTGTAGTAGAAAGTAAAAGACCCAGGAAAAGTAGGTAAAGAAAATGTTTCATTAAGATGTTCCTATGGTTTGAAAAGAGTCCCAAAATTTGGAACCTAAATTTACTTAATTAAGAGCCACAAATCAAAACAGAATCTTCTGAACTTTCAGGGTAATTTTTTGTACCGCATATACTCCGGCAACGAGTCCGATTACAGGTCCGCTGAGCAAAATAGCGGTATTTAAGACAAAATCGTCAACAAATCCGAAGTCCGGCATCCCTGCGTATTTAATGAGCCACCAGTTTACTGTTCTAAAGAGCCCGAATGAGACACATGAGGCTGCAAGGCCAATAATAACTCCATTCATAAGAAGCGGGAGCCTGATAAGTGAGAGCCTGGCTCCGACGAGTTTCATTGTTTCCAGCTGCAGTCTTTTGCCATTTATTACAAGTCTGTTAGTTGAATAGACTATGTAAAGAGAAATCAGAACGAGCACGATGGCGGCAGAAAAAACGTATTTTTTCAGAGTCTTCAGTGAATTCAAAGCCTGATAGACAGTCCCGCTCTGATAGACAATCTCGTCGACACCAGGAAGCGAGCTCAAGGTTCTACTCAGTTTCCCAAGGGAATCCGGAGTCACAAATTCATCCTTAAGGTTCAGGATAAAGCTCTCAGGAAGAGGGTTATACTCAAGTACTTCCTTAAAATCCTCCCCCGTCTCTTTGAGGAAATCCGATTCTGCGGTCTCCCGGGAAACAAATCTTGAGGACCTCACGCAGTAAAGGCTTCCAAGCTTCTCCTTAAGGAGCAATTTGTCCTGCTCGGAAAGTCCATCCTTAAGGAAAACGTTAAGGGCCACTTTTTCCTTGATCCTTTTTTCAAGCATGCCTGAGAATTTTACCAGGATCAGGGAACTGAGAACCAATAAGACTGAAATACACGTCATAAACAGCGACATTAAGAACGACAATTTTGCTCTTCCAAAAGATCTGAAAGATTCTTGTATATATATATATGGTGACGACATTGGTTTTCGGAAAATTTTTTTTAAAATTTTTAATTTTTTTTAATTTTTTTCGAAAAAATACGATTTTTTTTCTAAAAACTCGACTCGTCCACCCAGCGTTGGATCTGCCAGAGTTTTGAAGAGGGGTTTTTCTTTAATATGAGGCTGACTTTTCCGTCTGCCGCCTGCACGTCCGTAGGGCTAAAAGTGATGGTAAGGTTGAAGCTTCTTACAATACTCGTTGAGTCACCCGAAATGAGGAGTATATTGTTCCAGATCAGGTCCAGGCGCTGTGAGTTCTGGAAGAGTCCGTATGTTGCCCGCATTTCGTCGTCCCTTCCCCAGGTAACATCGAAGCCCTTGTCATAGTCCCTGTAAGTGAAAGTAAAGTCGGGACTAAGGAGCTGGCCATAGATAGTAGTATCTCGCATAGTATAGGCATACTGCATATTCTGGAAGACGCCTTCGACTTTAGACTGGTCAGCAACCGGGGAGCTTCCTGTGTTCAGGTTTTCGTCCAAAGCCGGGGCAAACGGGTTAAGGCATCCTGCCAGCCCAAGAAAAATGAGGCAATATGTTAGAATGCGCTTAATTTATGCTTCCTTTCAATTCGCTCCAGCTTGGATATTTTTCATCCTTAATATCCATCCAGTAGCTAATAACCCACTGGAGCTTGTTGTCTCTAATCATTGTAAAATGCAGGTTGCCCTGATAGTATTTCGGTTTCTGTTCATCGAGAAACGGCACAGATATGGCATATCCTGCCGAATAGGATGCGCTGTCACCCTGGGGGATCAGTTCCGGATTAGAAAAACTTAATGTAATTATCGAATTCTGCGGGACAGAGTTTATGAGGTTGTTAAAAAATTGCCCTTCTTCCTGTCTCGACCAGTTTTGAAGGATAGAGTATCTGGAGACCGAGCCAGCAGAGGGAGAGAATGCAAAGATCCTGTCGGAGAAGCAGGCCATATAATTATCGCTAAGTTTATCCTTGAATGCGCTTTGCAGGTTTTGAATAAGGATTTCCGGAGTAGTAGGAGGCTGAAAGTTTCCCCTTTGTGTATTTGGGTTTTCAGAGTTTCTCGTATGGAAAACGTCACAGGAAGAGAATGAGAGAAGGATCAGTATTAAGAAATATTTTTTCATGAAAATTTAATTTTCATTTGCAATTGTTTTTATTTCCGGGCGATGATAATAAGCCTTGGTGAAGATTCTTTTGAAAATGCGCCCCCGGCATAGTCACCGAAAATTTTATTAACCTTAAGGCCCGCGTTATTTAAGGCACCAATTATTTCAGTATCGTTATAAAGGCGCACAGATTCCACATAGCTTTTTTCTCCCGAAGCGTTTATAAGCTTAATTTCCTTAACTACCCTTCTGTCCCTAATTGAGCGTTTCTGCACTACAGTCCTGCCGTTAGCGCTGTCGCATGTCTCGGGCACGAGGTTATTTTTAAGGAAAGAGATATTAAAATAATCAAAGACAAAGAACCCCTTCTCACAAAGCAGTTCACTAGCGTCGTGGAAGAGAGCAAAATTCTCGTTATCGGAATCAAAATAGCCAAAGCTTGTAAAAAGATTAATAATAAGGCCGAACTGTTTTTTTAATGCAGGGCGTCTAATATCCGCATTAAAAAAGTTTATATTAAGCCCCATCTCCAGGCTTTTCTTAAGGGCAACCTTCAGTAGATTGCGGCTCAGGTCGAAGCCCGTGACATTATAGCCTGCAGAGGCAAATAAAACCGAATGCCTTCCGGCGCCGCAGGCAATATCGAGCACGTCGCTGCCCGGGGCAAGTGAAAGATTGTTTAGAATGAGCTTAAAAAGTCTGCGGGCATCCTCATCGTTGCGGTGTTTATAAACTTCGAGATATTCGCTGGAATCGAACCAGTCCTTAAACCATTCAGCCATAATCAGATTGCATTTCTCGAAATTACGGCCCTACCAATAGTGGCCTCATCAGTAAACTCAAGGTCGCCGCCCACAGGAATTCCGCGGGCGATACGGGAGACCTTAATTCCCAGAGGTTTAATAAGCCTGGCAAGATACAAGGAGGTGGTTTCGCCTTCTGTATCAGGATTAAGGGCCAGGATCACCTCTTTTACTTCCCCTGACTCAAGCCTTCTTATTAGCTCCTTAATTTTAAGTGACTCGGCGCTTGTACCGCTTAAGGGAGAAAGCACGCCCCCAAGCACGTGATAAAGGCCGTTATACTCATTAGTTTTTTCTATAGCAATAACGTCGCTTGCCTCTTCAACTACGCAAATAAGGCTGTGGTCTCTCTTGGGGTTACGGCACACATCACAGAGTTCTTCAACTGACAGATTAAAGCAGTTCTTGCAAAAGCGGATTTTGCTCTTCAGGTCGCCCAGTGCCCGCGTAAGATTATCGACCTCGCTTTTATCACTTTTAAGGAGGTACATAGCAAGCCTCTGGGCGGTTTTCTTCCCTATTGTCGGCAGTTTGCTTAATTCATCAATTGCTATTTGTAAGGGTTCAGCTATCTGCACAATTAAAATCCTGGTATATTCATGCCCGGAGGGAGCATACCTCTGGTGACCTTGGACATTTCATCCTCAGCCATTTTGCCAGCCGACTCCAGAGCTTTGTTTACGGCAGCCACGACAAGATCTTCTAACATATCCTTATCGCCGCCTGAAATAACTTCACTATCTATTTGAACAGAAATAAGTTCCTTTTTTCCGTTAACGGTAGCTTTTACCATACCGCCGCCCGATTCCTCAGTTACGGTTTTATTGCCCAGTTCGTTTTGAACGCGTTCCATTTCGGCCTGCATCTTTTGTACCTGTTTTAGCATGCCCTGCATTCCGCCTTTCATTTTGCCTCCTGAATCTAAGATAAATTATACTTCCGGCCCTGGCTAAAGGCTCGATTTTTAAGTGTAAAATTTACAAAAAAATAAGAAAAAACACTAAACAGAAATTAGTATCTTTTCATAATTAAAACGGTTAATGATTTCCAGGTCCCCCGTAATTTAAACAGCCAGGGAAAGGAAAAAATTCAATTAGCATTAATAATTTACGCCGGGATCGGGTAGAAATATTTTTCATTCAGGCCGGTTCCAGGGCTATAGATTATTTTACTCCGCGTTTCATTTTTCTTTTCTGGGCACCCTGCTGAGAATGCACGCCCTTGGGTTGAGTCCGCACCCCTTTAGGCTGCGACTGAACAGCCTTGTTGTGCAGTTTCACCTCAAAAGGCAGGCCCTTGTTAAGTTTTACCTGGCTGTAAAGCATGCTGATAACCTCAGTAGTAGAAACGCCCAGTTTCTTGAAGATATTTTCCACCTCGGATTTTAACTCCGGTTCAATTCTTGCTCTAATTGTTGCTGTCTTAGCCATATATGTCACCCCAGTTATTAATAAAATGTAGCCCGCTTCAGCGGTAAAGTCAAGGTTAGCAGAAGGATACTGCATAAAAATGAGAAAAATAAGCTAATTTTGGGCAATAGAGCAAAAAGTTGGTATTTGACTTTGAACACCTATTTCTATAATTTCGGGGCGTTAAACAATTTTTGTAATCAGGTCTTGAAATACAGCAAAAATATTGTTCAGGAAAAAAGCGGAAAGGTTATGCTTCAGGCAAAAGAAGACGGTTCTATACTGATAGAATACAAGGATTCTCTAAGCCTCAACAGCCGTACCGAAATAAAGATCAAGGATTTAGGGGAAAAGCATTTAATTATTAATTCTTTTTTTCTGGACTACCTGAACGCCTATAATGTGCCTACGGGATACAGAAAGGTTGAAGACAACAGTCTTGTACTGCAAAAACACAGTACTTACCCGTTTTCTATTACCATTTCAAACATTATAGACAAGCGCACAAGTAAAATCTTTGACAAGCCGGACGGCACGTTTCTTATCCTTCCAGTTTTTGAATTCAGGTATGGAAGTTCAAAGGATAACCTAATAACCGAAAGTCATCTGATATCGCTTGATATTCTTCCCATAGAAGAACTGAAAGTAATTAAGAGGATCTGTACAAAAGTCAATGCTGTCCTTAAGTCTTACTTTGAAAGGAGAAACTCATTTTTAGCCGAAGTTAGCTGTTATTTTGGCAAGGATGAGGAGAAGATATTTATTGTGGATGATTTTACTCCGCTCAGCCTGAAAGTCCTGCCTCTGGATCCGGGCCTAAAGAATATGAATCCCTATAAGATAAAGACGCCTGCTGATTACAAGGATTACGTAGAATTTATTTTAAGCTTAACAAAATACTAGCATATGACTAAGTACGGTTATTCCACAATTGGTGTTGTTTGCATTGTTGTTTTTATTCTGGCCGGAGCGGGAATTTTGATCAACAACAATTTCTTTAAGTTTTTTCTTAAAGCCCTGGGCGCTCTGCTGATTATATTTAAGTTGAATTTTTTCAGGGATCC
>JBLMYS010000370.1:0-2621 GCA_050258415.1 Acidobacteriota bacterium
GGGCGCTTTGCCGATCTTAACATCTCGGCTGCCTTTTTGATCTGATACTGATGACCGTAGAAAAACGGCCTGTAGCCTTTTAACTCAACGTTCTCCGGATACTGGAATTCGCACTCGGAGTTAATGACATCTTTTGGAAGATCCACCAGTACGGGTCCGGGCCTCCCTGTTGAGGCAATAAAGAAAGCCTTCTTAATTGTTGCAGCCAGCTCCCTGACGTCGCGCACGAGAAAGTTGTGCTTTGTTATTGGGCGCGTAATGCCAACAATGTCTGCTTCCTGGAAAGCGTCGTTACCGATAAGGTGAGAAGCAACCTGCCCTGTAAAGACAACAAGAGGCACCGAATCCATATATGCGTCAGCAATACCGGTAACGGTGTTTGTAGCTCCGGGACCCGAGGTCACAAGCACCACGCCCGGCTTTCCTGTAGCCTTTGCGTAGCCCTCGGCCATATGGGCTGCACCCTGCTCGTGGCGCACCAGAATGTGCTCGAGGAAATCCACGTCGTGAAGCTTTTCATAAAGCTTTAAGACCGCGCCTCCGGGATATCCGAAAATGTATTCAACTTTCTCCTGTCTGAGGCATTCGAAAAATATTTCCGCTCCCCGCATCATACCGTTGTTTTCTTTCATATTACAGCACCTTCTCTTTCTTTCTGGTTTCAGGGATTCTTAAGACCGCGCCCGTATTGGCTGAGGTAACCATGCGTGAATAACGTGCGAGATATCCCGTTTTAATTTTAAGTTCAAATTCCGGCAGCGCCTCCAGGCGGGCACTGATTTCCTCATCCGAAAGCTCTACTTCGAGAGTTTTTCCCGGTATGTCAATTTTTATTATGTCGCCGTCTATTAAAGCTGCAACAGGACCCATATCGGCAGCCTCAGGTGAAACGTGCCCTATGCAGGCGCCTCTTGTGCCTCCGGAGAATCTTCCGTCTGTAATTAAGGCTACCTTATCGCCCAAGCCCATTCCGACTATGGCGCTTGTAGGTGAGAGCATTTCGGGCATTCCAGGTCCCCCTTTTGGGCCTTCATATCTTATTACAACCACGTCTCCTGCCTTGATCTTCCCATCCATTATTGCGCTTACGGCTTCATCCTGACTGTTGAAGACCCTTGCCGGCCCTGTGTGCTTAAGCATCTTTTCATCCACAGCCGCGGTCTTAACAACCGAACCCATGGGGGCCAGATTGCCGAAAAGTACGGCAAGTCCACCCGTTTGGCTGAAGGGTTCTTCTACTGAATGTATAATTTTGGGATTCTTAACTTTTGCCGCAGCAATGTTTTCCCCAAGTGTCTTTCCTGTAACAGTTGGTCTCTCCAGGTCCAGCACACCCTCAAGGCGTGAGAGCTCGTTTAATATTGCCGGGATGCCTCCTGCCTCATCAACATCCTCCATATGCACAAGCGCTGTAGCGGGGCTTACCTTGCATATATAAGGGACTTTACGGGAAAGCTCGTTTAATTCATTTAAGTCGAATTCCAGGTCTGCCTCACTTGCAACGGCAAGCGTGTGGAGAACTGTATTTGTGCTTCCGCCCATTGCCATATCTAAAGCAAATGCATTAAGCATTGATGAGCGTGTAATAAGGTCACGCGGCTTTAAGTCTTTTTTAACGAGTTCGATTATTTTCTTACCGGCTTCCTTAGCCAGTTCTTTTCTTTTGGGGTCAATTGCAAGTACGGTTCCGTTTCCGGGAAGTGCGAGGCCTAATGCTTCAAGCAGGCAGTTCATTGAATTTGCCGTAAACATGCCCGCGCAAGAGCCGCAGGAGGGGCAGCTAAAGTCTTCAAGTTCTTTAAGCCTTTGGGACGAGATCTGTCCCGACTTATACTGCCCCACTCCCTCGAAGACCGAAATGAGGTCGGTTCGCTCTCCGGTCGAGGGCATTTGTCCTGCTTTCATGGGTCCGCCCGAGACAAATATGGTCGGTATATTTATGCGTACCGAAGCCATCATCATTCCGGGCACTATCTTGTCGCAGTTTGAGATGCAGACCATGCCGTCAAAACGGTGGGCCTCTATTACGGTTTCAACCGAGTCGGCAATGAGCTCGCGGCTTGGCAGAGAGTAACGCATTCCAATATGCCCCATCGCGATGCCGTCGTCTACACCTATGGTATTAAATTCAAATGGCACTCCTCCGGCTTCAATTACGGCTTCCTTAACTATTTTGGCAAAGGCCTGAAGGTGCACGTGGCCCGGAATTACATCCACGTACGAGTTACAGATGCCGATAAAAGGCTTCTTAAAGTCCTCATCGTTTTTAATTACTCCCGTAGCCCTCAGCAAGCTGCGGTGAGGAGCCTTATCGAAACCCTGCTTTATTAAATCAGATCTCACGTTTCCCTCTGAATTTCTCTTCAGAAACATACCTTTAGGGTTCAGGTCAACCCCTGATCTGATCTTTAATTTCTTCTTGTGTAATTTTTTGATTTTTGATTAGGGATTGACAAGTATTTTAGCTTAGAATGCTAATAATAATACCGAGCACTACGATAATAATGCTAATCCCTAGGAGGAGAATTTCTAAAGAAATGTTATTGATTGAAGTACCTGGCCAGACATAACCCACGCTTCCGTGCATCACGGCGGCTTTTTCTATGGTTATATTTGTTGTT
>JBLMYS010000371.1:0-8865 GCA_050258415.1 Acidobacteriota bacterium
GGCATGACCAAGTTTTCCAATTGAGGCAATTCTGCCGTTTCTGATGCCTATATCGGCCTTAAACTCTTTTCTTCCGGTGCCGTCAATTATGGAGCCGTTTTTAATAATAAGGTCGAACTGGGTCTTAAGTGAAAATTTGGGCAGATTAAGTCCTGCGGCAGCGATGCCGAAGGCAGCCGAATCTTTAAGGAATTCCCAGCGGGAGATAGTTTTCATGGGAGTTTTAAGTTTTGAGTTATAAGTTTTAAGTTTTGAGTTTTAAGTTGAGGAAAGATAAGAAGAAAATGTTCAACGTTCAACGTTTCCGCCACAGCGGATTCGCCGTTCGACGGCATGAAACGCTTGAGGTTTTAAGTTTGATGGATCGCATCTTAAATTCCTCTGCATGCCCCGCCCGGGCTTTTACCGGGCAAGGTGCACAGCGTGAAAAACAAACATTCCCACACATATAAGAATAAGGGAAGCTGCATAAAGTGTCTCCCTGCTGATAATAAGGCCAGCCGCCTTTCTGAAATAAATTTTCATTACCTTCCAGTTAAGCGCTATATGCCACAGTGCAAAGGCCACAAAAAGCACCCCCAGTACGTTATGTACTGACATCCAGGCGTGTCTTGAAGCATCCATATCGCTGAAGCCTAGGATGTGGTTCATATAACCTGAAAACGGAAGACCCGCTCCCGAGATAAACAGGACAGATGATATAAAGGCACGTTTATTGAAATTACGCTTTTCCATTCTTTCCTCCTATTTGGCAGATTTATTCTGAAAAGACCCCGACAGGATGCTTTATAAGAAAAAGCATCCTTCATTCAGAATAAAATTACTTTTCCGGGGAAACAATTGCATTAACAATTGTTAAGAAATTTTCTGAAGCCGGTTTCTTATTCTGCTCAGTGAAACAGGAGTTATACCAAGATAGGAAGCTATAAAATGCTGCGGTATGCGTTGAATAATCTGCGGGTTTGTTTTTATGAGATCCTCATATCTTTGCACAGGGTTGTCCCTGATACGCGAAAGGAAAAGTCCGGCATAATGGATAAGCCTTTTTACGAGGTATTCCTGCATGAAGGGGCCAAACCCGGGGACTGAATGGATCATTTCCTGAAATGCGGATTTTGAAACACAGACGATTTCCGAAGGCTCTATGCTTTCAATAGTAAAGGCGCTTGGTATGCCGGAAAGGAAGCTTTCAATAGAAGAAACGGCCTCGCCCTCAAAGAAAAACTGTAGTGTAATATCCTTGCCGCTGTTGTTGAACCAGATCCTCAGGCATCCTTTTTTGATCAGGTACATTTTTTCCGCAATGCAGCCTTCAGCAAGAAGCACGGTTCCGGCGCCGATTTTCACGTCCCTGAAGAAGCAGCTGTATTTATCCCAGTCGGCTTTAAGAGCAGGTATTTTCTCAAGCAGGAGGTCAATCATAAGCATCCCCGGTTATACAAAATTGAGCAGATTAGCCGGAAGCCCGGCATGAGCAAATGAAAAGTATAAAAAAGGGACTGAAATTCAAAGGACATCCCGGAGTCACAAAAAATTTTCCGAATTCAGACTTCTGGGCAAAGAGGTTAAATTGATTACGCCTGGAAGTCTATTTTCAGCATTACTTTCCCATCCTGTTCAACAACGGGGAAAGTTTTAATGTCTTCCTTTGCGGGGCCGGATTTCACCTTACCGGTTTTCACGTCGAAATGGGAGCCGTGCCAGAGGCACTGGACAGTACCGCAGATTAAAACGCCGTCTGCAAGCGGGCCACCCCTGTGCGAACACCTGTCGTGGAAAGCCATATAGCCTTCTTCAGTTCTTGCCAGGACGATTCTTTCGCCGTTTACGTGGAGGAGTTTCATCTGGTTTACCTTAAGCTCATCGGCCTTAGCAGCTTCAATTGTCTCCCCTTTTTTGCCCGTAAGTGTGGATTCTTTCCATTTACCAGACTGGGCATAGCGGTGGTCGGGCCCGATAAAATTGCGGTCGACGAGGGTTCCGCCCATCCATCCGCCAATTGTAACTGTAACCGTACCAGCAAGTTCAAGGAGCATTATTATAAGTCCCGGTTTAGCCTCCACAGTGCCTCTTAAGAACCAGGCAATGGCAAATAGGATAATGGTAGCGATCTGGAAGGACATATGTTTTGTAGCCCGAGTGAAGCCAGTAGAGTTTGGCGGAACGCTCATAGTGTAGTCGATAAATCCCGGGAGGCCGGCCACGAGTCCCATAAGGGCACCGGCAGCAGAGGTATAATAGGCTGTCATCCATAAAGACGGGAGATTAAAGATATATCCAAGGATGTCGAAGATGAAAGCTCCTATCATGAGTCCAATTGGGAAAGGGATCAGCATCTGGTGGATTGCGTGACCTTTGAAGTTAGCCCTGGTTTTCATAGTGCCCTCCGGGGAAAAGAGGTTAAGGTTCAGGTTAAGTGTTTATAGAATAAGGTAAGAAGTTAAATTAAAAAAGTCCAATGTTCGAGGTTCGACGGAAGAAAAGGCCGGCGCTTCAGGCCGGACCTTTCCTAACCTTGAATTTTGCACCTACAGTTCCCTGTCCTTTATGCGGGCAAGGAGGACACGGTAGACGAATTGCACTTCTTCTTTCCTTACATTAATTTCGGGGTAAGCCTGGTTTAAGGGTTTGAATGTAAACTCGCCGTCGTTGGCCATATAAATACGTATAAATTTTCTTCCGTTTTTAAGCATCACAAAAACAATATCGCCATTCATCATTTTCTGTTCCATATCGATAAAAAGAATATCGCCCTCGGAAATTGAGCGTGCACTTTGTCCCTGCATCGAATCGCCGAGGGCAGTAATACAGAAGCAAAGTTCTTTTTTTGTATAATGGAAGAACTGGTTATGTGCAGTATGAGTAATAAGGAAAGGGATATTTGAAGCTTCAATCTTCTGGATATCGAGGAGGGGGAAGAAGTGGCCTTTTGCGCTTATAGCATCTTCTTCATCTTCCCAGCCGCTGTCGAATCCGGTAAGTTCGCGGATTTTATCGGCAATGAACTGTTTGACGTTTCCATCGCCCCTGAGGTGGTACTCAAGTCCCTGCCGTGTCATACCGAGTTCGCGTGCCAGGAACATTTTTGTATAATTTTTGCGGTGCAAGAACTTCAGCACTTCTTCTTTTTTCATTTCGCTTCCCCTTGGTTAATATATCTTAAAAAACTCTTTTACGGGTCCCTGACAATTTAAAAAGAATACTAAAACATTACGCAAACGGCTCCATCAGACGGTAAAATAACAGTTTAGAGTTCTCTTGTCAAGCAAAATATAAATTAGGCCGGGGCATAAAATATTAAAACTAATGCTTCCACTCCCAGATGAGCACCTGATTTTTTCTGTTGTTCAGAAAGTCCTGAGTCATCTTCTCGTTTGAAAAGGATATTTTATTTCCGTCCTGATCATAGATATCGCAGAAGGCACATGAGCTGGTGGGAATATCAAAGTAATAGACATAACCTCCCTTCCAGTCGTATCTGAAGACTTTCATGCCGAGGTAACTCTTATCCTGTGACATTGTATTGATCTTCTCCTTGAGCCATGCGGGGGTATCTTTTTCGTAGTTAAAAGGTTCGACTGAATTTTCTTTTTTGCATCCTGCGATGCCGGCAAGAAATATTATGGAGATGAATAGTATTTTTAACATTTTGCCTCTCAGATTGTGTTATAGGACAATACAAAATGCCTGTTCAATATAATTAATAATATTATGATTGTCACAATAAAATTACCTTTTGTTTGACTTTCAGACATCAAATATCATTTGAATTCGAACAGGCTCATTTAATAAAAATCGCAATAATTCAAGTATATTTTGTTCAACTGGGGTGTGCGTCACAGCATTGGAGTTAAGTGGGGTCGCGGAGGTGATAGAACTTGACAAAGGGCATAAATATCTCTTTATTAAATTAAAGGCAAAACATATTGGGCAATGGAGCGCCGGCTCCATTGTTCTTTGAAGGAGGGAAAAAGGGGGAAGTGGGCATTCAAAGAGGGCATATGCCCATATCTCCCCTACCGGCAGCAAGTCACACCGAGAAATAGGCAGAATTCTTCAACCAAAACGAGGGCACAATTTATGGACTTAACGCCAAATTCTTTCCGCTCGAAAGTTGAACAACCACGGAACAGAACGGGTAAGTCTAAGAATGAACCTGAGATGTCGGGCATTGTGGACCTGCTATTCAACATTTCCTACAGTCACGCATTAATGAGGGATTATCCAATAATATCTCTATCGCATATACGCAAGGAACTGGATTGTTATTTAATTGATGATAAAGAGATTATAGATGCGCTGGAGAGGCTGCATGAGAATGGGAATATATTCAGGTTATTCTACATGGAATCGGCCCGCCCGATATATGTTTACGGGATTACATCCAAGGGGTTCACGATTTTTCTTCGCAAGTACTACAAGAATTATATTGATGTGCTCAAAGGGCTGCTGGATCTGATAAAGCGTAAGATGGATGAAGGGGCAATTGAGGATTTGTATTCGGCAAATATTGCCCGTACGCTGAAGCAGCCGAAGCTGATGATAGACTACTTCTTAGAAAAGCTTCACAATGCCGGTAAGCTTAGGATATCGCGCTACCCAAAGAACAGCTGGCAAATTAATGAAGTGCTCTACATGAAGAGAAAGTAGATCCAAAGTTCAATAGGTTTTGAGCCCTCTTCGGAGGGCTTTTCTATTATTAGCTATTCACATCTGACAATTATGTTATCATCTTTCCATACATATCTAAATCACAAACGTTGAACGTTGAACGATTTTTTATTATAATAAAGAAGTTTAAAGACGTGGAAAAAGCATACATGGAAAAAGTTGAAGAGCCGAGAATTGGGGAAATGGAAAAAGTGGAGGTCAGGAAGCGGGGTTGGTGGAGGCGCCTGCTGGCCTTTGTAGGACCTGCATATCTGGTCAGCGTCGGATACATGGATCCGGGCAACTGGGCTACGGATCTGGAAGGCGGAGCCCGGTTTGGCTACGCTCTGATATGGGTGCTTCTGATGTCGAACCTTATGGCAGTTCTTCTGCAGACGCTTTCGGCCAGGCTTGGCATTGTAACGGGCTACGACCTTGCACAAGGCTGCCGCAGGGAATACCCCAAACCGGTAGGTTATGTACTCTGGTTACTGGCTGAAATTGCAATTGCCGCAACGGACCTGGCCGAAGTAATAGGCACGGTGCTGGGGTTGAATATGTTATTCGGGCTTCCACTATTATGGGGATGCGCCGTAACTGCATTTGACACATTCCTGCTGCTGGCAATTCAAAGGCTTGGCGTAAGGAAAATGGAAGCTTTTATTGTAATGCTGATCAGTACGATTGCACTGTGCTTTTTAATTGAGCTTTTTTTCACGAGTCCCGACTGGGGAGGAGTGGCCTCCGGGTTTATTCCAAGGCTTCCTGATGGAGCTTTATATGTGGCAATTGGAATAATCGGGGCAACAGTTATGCCGCACAATCTGTATCTTCATTCATCACTGGTACAGTCGAGGGCAATACCGCAGACCTATACGGGGAAAGCCGAGGCGTGCAAATTTAATCTGTTAGATTCAGCAATTGCATTAAACGCCGCATTTTTTGTCAATGCAGCAATATTAGTCCTGAGTGCCGCGCTGTTTTTCAGCAGGGGCATTGTAGTTACAGAAATTCAGCAGGCGCATAATCTTCTGGCGCCCATACTCGGCACAGCGATAGCGCCTGCAATGTTTGCAATTGCCTTACTGGCAGCCGGGCAAAGTTCGACGCTGACGGGGACAATTTCGGGGCAGATAGTGATGGAAGGTTTTCTGAATTTCAAAATGAGGCCCTGGTTAAGAAGGGTTCTGACCAGGGGGATTGCACTTCTTCCAGCCGTTATTGTTATCGCAATTTCAGGAAGCCAGGGTGTTTACCAGTTATTAATATTCTCGCAGGTGGTATTAAGCCTTCAGCTTCCATTTGCGGTTATTCCACTTATTCATTTTACTTCTGATACCGGGAAGATGGGCAGTTTCACCAACAAGTTATGGGTAAAGGTTGTAGCCTGGATTGTTGCAGGTGCGATTGTGGTATTAAATATGAAGCTGGTAATGGATGCGATGGGAGAGTTTTCCAAAGATCTAGCACTTCCCTATTATGCACTTGTGCTTATTGGGGCAGTTCTTCTTGGAGCGATTTTGCTCTACATATTATTTGCCCCGATATTCGGGAAGCGGAAAGTATGGGAAAGCGGAATTGTTACTCGCGGGCAGACAATAGCGCAGGGACTGACGCACAGGCCTATCAGGCATATAGGAGTGGCACTGGAAAACGGTCCGGGTGACAACGATGTAATTTCGATGGCTTTGTCGCTTGCCAGGCCGGATCACACGATAATAACGCTTATTCACGTAATTGAGTCGCCGGGAACGTATGTATATGGAGATGAAAGTGACAGCAGGCATTTCCGGCAGGATGAAGCCTACATGGAGGAACTGGTTCGTGAGATTGAGAAGCCGGAACTTCCGGTGGAAATATGCCTGAGGGTTGGTAATCCGGTACAGGTATTAATAGCGGCGGCGCGTGAATTAAAGCTGGACATGCTAGTTATGGGCTCGCACGGGCATACGGGTTTAAGTGACATAATTTTCGGGCAGACGATTACGGGTGTCAGGCACGCGCTTGAGATACCGGTTCTGACGGTAAGGGTAACTGACAGGAGGGCCGAGACGCCAATGGTGGAAAATCAATTAAAAATTAAAAATGAAAAATTAAAAAGTTAAAAATAGTCAGGCGGAATAAGACCGTTTGACGTTCTACGTGCGACGGGAAGAAGGGTTCGACGTTCGGCGGTAAGAGATAAGAAAGGCCGGTTCATTATGGACTGGCTTTTTCCTTTCTAAAAAGAGGGCCGGCTGGGAGAAACCGGCCTGATTATAGATCAGCAACAAAAGGAAATGCGTGGTTACCTTGCATGCCGCAATGTCAGAAATGCATCTTAACATCACGCAATCTTTTATTACATATTATATATATGGTGACGAGGAAGGTTTTCGGAAAATTTTTAATAAAAAAAGTAATTTTCCGGAATTTTGTGCATATATTTTCATTTTCAGGGTGCTTTTATCTACTTATTTCATTAGCTTGCAGAGACTTTTTCTTCTATTTTAATTGAAAAGCTGTTCTTTGTATTTTAGAAAAACCGCGTTTATTGATGAATTATACGCATAATTGATTCAGAATTATTATTTGCTTTTTATTTTTTAGTTGCTATCTTTATTCAATTCAAAATTATAAGTTATTTAATGCTGTTTGACAGATATCAAAAGTATTTTAATAAAAATGTAGCATTCAAAGTCGCTTTTATTTATGCTCTTCTCGGCGGGCTGTGGATACTCACTTCAGACTGGGTTGTGGGCAGGATCGTAGCAAATCTTCAACAGTCGGTCGAAATCAGCATTTTTAAGGGGATTGTGTTTATCCTGCTGACCAGTCTATTAATATTCGGACTGATCAGTTTTTACATGAAGAGGATAAACGACTACGTTGAGAGCAAGATACGGGCCGAGAAGGAAGTTCAGAGAAAAAACGCACAACTTCAGGTCTTAAATCATGCCTCGCGCGACATCAACTCCGTGCTGGAAGTCCCTGAGATCATGCGCAAGCTGGTTTGTTACGCTTTTGACCTGACGGGAGCCACTTCAGGCACCGCCGGTATAATGCTGAACGGCAGGATGGTTTTTACTGAATACAATGAAAACGGCAGATTTTTCCCGATCAGTCTTACTTTTGAAGAAAACCTTGGTGTGCCCGGGCATGTAATGGCCACACATGAGTCTTATCTGACCAATGATGCCACAAATGATGCATATGTAATTCCAGAAATCCAAAAAAAGTTTAAGTTCACTTCCCTTCTTGATACACCCATTATAGATAAGAACGGCAGACTTGCAGGCTGTTTTGAAATTCATAATAAGCCCGAGGGGTTCAATTCTGAAGACAAGGAGCTCATGGAATCGCTGGCAACAGTAGCCGCCATTGCACTTGAGAACGCAGGAATACTGGAAGAATACAGGAAAGTACAGACTGCACTGCAGGAAAGCGAGGAACGTTTCAGAGTAGCACTTGACAGGGCGCCCTTCCCTATGGCTATTCACTCATCCGATGGAAAAATGGTACACATTAACGAGGCATGGTCGAGGATTTCGGGCTATGCTTTCGAAGAGATACCTACGATAAGCGCATGGGCTGAAAAAGCATACGGCAGAAATAAAGACTCGATGGTGAAGGTAATAAGCAGCTACTACCAGAAGGATAGCAGAGTACAAGACGGCGAGTATGTTATTAATACAAAATATGGCGCATCAAGGATTTGGAGTTTCGACAGAGCAGACCTGGGAAATCTTCCTGATGGAAAGGGTCTTGTACTTACCGTGGCAGCAGATCTTACGGATATAAGGAATGCCGAATACAAGCTCAGGCAGCAGCAGGAAGAGCAGCTTGATATATTCAATTCTGTGCCGGCTTTGATATTTTTCAAAAATCTTAAAAATGAGTTTATATGGGTCAATGATACGGCAGACAAGTGGTTCACCTGTCCGAAGGGCGACCTGGTTAACAGGCCTCTGTCTGAGGTTTTCCCCGGCGAGGGAGAGGGTTATTACGATTCGGATAAAACAGTAATTGAGACGCAAAAGCCGGTCAGAGATGTTGTTGAGCAGATGACAACGCGTGAGGGTAAAAGGTGGATTAAGGTTGACAAGATACCCTTCAAGGATGAAAAGGGCGAGATAAAAGGAATTATAGGTATTGCTTCAGATATAACGAACCTCAAAGAAGCTGAAGAGGAACTGATTAAAGCAAAGGAAAAGGCACAGGAAGCAGACCGCCTGA
>JBLMYS010000372.1:0-2646 GCA_050258415.1 Acidobacteriota bacterium
GGATGAATTTCCGGCTTATTTCTTCTGTTTCAGATCCGAAAATCCACGGTTCTGTGGATTGTCCGGTTCCATGGGCGCGCGTAATGGGGCAGAAGCATCCGAACTCCATCCACCTTGCGTATAATTCCGGCGAGGTGTAGCCCCCGGTAAAGCCTCCAATATCGGAGTTATGATAACCCAGGCCCGAAAGCCCCATATTAAGCATTATGGGAAGCTGAACCTGAAGGCCCCCGAAGCTCCTTCCAACATCTCCCGACCACGTTATAACCGAGTACCTCTGTATCCCCGCGTAGCCCGAACGTGTCAGGTTGAATAGCCTCTCGTTTGGGCGGAAACTCTTAAAGCCCTCAAAAATTGTCTTTGCCCACAGCAGGTTGTAAATGTTGTGCACTTTGGCCGAAGGACCCATATAATACTGCATCTGTGCGTCATCTCGTTCCGGCTCGCCTAAATCCGTCCATATTCCCCCCATCTGGCTTCCGAAAAAGGGGGGATGCAGATTCCACCACCACTGCTGCGCCAGAGGATTCGTAATGTCCAAAAGTGCGGCGTTGCACCCGCAGCTCCACCAGTTGGAAAAAACATACGGGGCTCCCTGGCTGTTTTTCGCGAAATAGCCTTTGTTTGCTGCTTCATTAAAGTTTGGCGAACTCTGTGTGATGTAAGGCTCTGTTATTACAACCGTTTTTACTCCCTTGTTCAGAAAATCATTCATCATCTTAAATGGGTCAGGCCATTTTGACAAATCCCAGCTCACGTCACCCATCGCCTTAAACCAGTAGAGGTCCAGCACCATGGCGTCCAGCGGAATTTTCTTCTCCTGCATCGTCTGAACCATGGCCCTTGCTTCTGCTTCATTGCGGTAGCCGTACTTCGACTGTATGTAGCCCAAAGCCCACCTTGGCGGTAACGGCTGACGACCTGTTAACCACGTATATTTATCCAGCTCTTCCGGAATGCCTGAGGCAGCCATCAGATAATATGAAAGCTCTCCTCCCGAGGCACTGTAGGAAAAGGCCTGGCTTCCGTACTGCCCGAAATTCCACTGGCCGGGATATGTATTCTCAAAATAAATGGAGTATCCGTTTGTTGAAACCGCATATGGGATGTTGATCATCATTACAGGAATAGGGTTGGTATTGTAAGGGTAGCCCCCAACCTGTGTGTTGTAGCTTGCAAACGCCTGCCCGCGCTTGTCCAGGTCAGTCCCTCTTTCACCCGTGCCGTAGAAATGCTCCCCTTGCTGAATCCAGAATTCAGCGCTTCTTGTGCTGTTATTAAAGGAAAAACCACCTTTATCCTTTAACAGAAGGGTTCCGTGCATGTCGTAGTATGTTACCCTTAAAGGGTTTTTTGTCAGCTTAACCCTTAGTCCGGATGATGCTATCTCAAGCGTGGAATCTGTTTCAGTCCTGATAAGCGTAACGGCTTCGGTTGTATCCTGGATGACAACAAGCGACGAGTCGAATCTGGCGCCTGGAAATGGTATGAAATCCACCTTTAGGATCTCTGGCTTGAAGAATGTAAAACGGAGAGCAGCACTGCCTGCGTTGACAAGTGTTACTCTTCCGCTTACAGAATAAGATGTGAAATTCCCCAGATATGTCTGCGCAGAAAGAATAACCGGGAATAAAATGATTAATAGTAAGAATCTTCTTAGTGCATTCATACAGGGTAATAAAATAAAAAAAAGTTAAAGAGCAAAACCTGAAGAGTAATCTTAAGGTATTATTTACCGTACTTTTCTTTCAATACTTCTTTGACTTTCTTAATTAAAGAGCCGTCCTGCAGGTACTTGTAAAGGTCTTTTCCGGGGCAGAGCGTGTCTGCGTAATCCTTGTGCCCCTTTATCGTATCTGGCGAAATATTGTACTTGTTGCAGCAGTATGCCAGAAGATCCACAAGTGAATTCAGCTGCTCTTCTGTTAATTTCTGTTCCTCGAAATTTCCCAGGCACGTAATTAAAAGATGCCCCGTCGGATCATATGTCGTATTCGTTTCCCCTGCGGTAAAAACGTTGCGGCCTTCAAAAATATTCCCGTGCGCGTCAATCATAAAGTGATACGGTATGTCTGCCCAGTTCCTGTCTTTTCCCATTCCCCATACCTGGGTTTTCTTGATCTTCTCGGCAGCACTACTGTCGGGACTTAAATATTCACCCTCATGGTGGATGGTAATTCTGTTTGGAACATGCGGCTTAAAGGGTTTGGGATCCAGGGCACCCCAGGCCGAGCGCGGAATAATCTTTATATCGTGCCCGGTTGCTTTGCCCGATGAGGCGCATCCGGCAATAATAGCCATAAATAAAGGCAGTAACAAAATAAGTCTTTTCTTCATACAAATGTGTCCAATGATTAGTTTTTTTACGGGAGGTAACTTATAAAATTTTCATTTCATATCAAAGGTCATCTGTATGGAAGAGGCCGCGGGTCCGTAAAAAATTAACCGGTTTGTTCCGTCTTAAAACCGGCTATTTTCCCTTATCGGCTTTGTAACTGAAACCCTTTATCGGTGTCCTCAGGCTTAAAACAGGGCAGGGGGCTTTCCTTATTACCTTCTCTGCCGTGCTTCCGAAGAGTATCTGTTCAACACCTGTGTGTCCGTGTGAGGCAATTATTATAAGGTCTGAGTCAATTTCCTGGGCGG
>JBLMYS010000373.1:0-12260 GCA_050258415.1 Acidobacteriota bacterium
TTTCTGTCCATTTATGGCTCCCTGGCTTATTCAGAAGAAATAATTTGAGTAGTGTACTATAATTTTAATATAGAACTACAGCCGATAAAAACAAGACAGGCGAATTAAGAATTGGATGTAAGAAAAAGGCGGGCACAGGGCGCCCGCCTTATTTTAAGAAGACTCAGGAAGAGATGCGGCTTTCGGCGGATTTAACAAAGTAGATTACCTTTTCGAGTTCTCCCAGGAGGTCCACGTTGCTTATGAAGACGTCATCGGGTCCTTTAAGTTTAATTGGCGCAAAGTTCAGGACTCCTTTAATTCCGGCCTCCACCATGGTATCGAGCACATGCTGGGCGAACATTTCGGTTACGGAAATAATCCCGATTTTAATATTATTGTTTGTAACATAGTCCTTCAGTTCTTCGAATGGGTATATGGGAATGCTTCCTTCTCTTTGAATTTTTTCAGGATCGATATCGAAGCCGGCAGTAATCTGAATACCCTCTTTATCGAAGCCTTTATATTTCATAAGGGCGCTGCCAATGTGCCCGGCTCCGACAATAATTACTTTCTGAACAACATCCTTACCGAGCAGGCTATTAAGCCTGGTAAGGAGTTCGTCAATCTGATATCCGCCCCGGCGGTTGCCCGGGATTCCGAAGAGTGAAAAATCTTTCCTTACCTGTGCGGCAGTTACATCAGCTGCATCCGCCAGATTATCCGAAAATACCCTCTTAAAGCCCAGTATCCGGAACCGCAGCAAGGAACTCTTGTATTTCAAGAGTCTTATAATGGAGTGCTTGTTCCCGACCATTTTCCTCCAGTAATGTTATTAAACGAAATAACTTTAGAAAAGTTAGTAAATATATTCATGAAAACAACATGGGGCAAGAAGAATTATTATCCATAAGTTGCTTTTTCATAAACTAATATAATGGCTTTTAAGACAATCCACCACTGTCTTTATATTCCCAGGGGATAAACCAGGGCAGATAATGTGAGAGGAGTTTATATAAACTGAAGTTTAGTTTCCTTCAGGTATTTTTCCTCAAGGAGTCTTACAATGTTTTTGATAAGAGTTCTTCTGAGGCCGAGTTCCAGGGGTATATTGGGGTCCTGATGGGCTTCATTGATTTTGGTGCCGACGACAAAGTGAATAATGTCGCTGTTCATAAGGGCGTTCAGGAGTTTTGAGACGGCGTTATCGCGCCTGTACTCGTTAACAGTATCGGATTCGAGGACCTCGAGGAGTTTACCGATTGTTATTGTTCCTTCGGTTACGAGGTCAATTCCGGGCATATGGCAGCAGGGAGGAATCTCGGGGTCGCGCTCGTCGAGGTTGATGGTGACACCGCGGGAGAGCTCGCGGGAGATAATCTTAGCAGTTGTGCCGCCGCAGATTACCTTTTCTCCGCTGAACTTATCGATCATCTGAGCCATCTCTTTATCTTTTTCCTTTGAGACCGGAGGGCCTGTTACGATCATAAGGCGGCGTGGTTTCCTGAAATAGATAACTCCGCAAGTAATATCGTCCTTGGACTTATAGTTATCGTTAAAGTGTGCCCTGTCGACTATATTTCTAGCCAGTTCGCGTGCCGAGATATCACTTTCATTTCTTATTGCCTTCAGAATATGCTCAACAATTTTGTCCCTTGTCCAGCCGAGGGGCATTGATTTTGAGCCCATGGCCGACTGGCTGACGCCGTCGGAGAAGAAAATGATTCTGTCGCCCATCTGCACGGTAAATTCCGAATAGTTCAGGATATTTTCCTTATAGCGGTTGAATGAAAGCTTCATTGGTGTGGGATTGATTTCAATGAGGCGGTTTTCGCGTATAAGAATAAAGGGGGGATTGTCGTATTCAATAATTCTGGCTTTTCCCGACTCCTCAATATCCGCAATAGTAAATGTCGAGTAGCTTATCTTGCGCACCTTGCAGACCGGGAGGGTTCTCATGATTGTCTCTGCGGTCTGGCGAATATCCTTTTTATTTGATATAAAGCTTATGGCCATTGTGGAGGTAAGTGCGGCAAGGACGTTTGCCTTGACGCCGCTGCCCAGTCCGTCGGACAGGACGGAGATGATCCTGTTTTCCTCTTTAATTTTATGCAGAAGGAACACGTCGCCGCCAACGATCTGGTTATGCTTGAAGTTCTGGTAATAATCCACTTCTATGAAACATTTATCTATATCTTTACTCGTCAATGTCATCGATCTTATCCGTAGAGAAGGATTCAATTATTCCGTTTAGTATTACTTCTGTCTCGGCTGCATTTTCGCCAAGGAGGTAGGCTATTTTCTGCACCGTTGATAAATTCTTGCGAATTACCTGTTTAGCCTTTGTAATTATCTGTTCTTTTCGCACCCAGGGTTCAGTAATATCCCTGAAAATGCCTCCAACGAACCGGTTTTTTTCGATAGTGAAGATTGAGAACAGGAGTACAGAGCCGTTATGGTTAAGTTCCTTTCCGATTATATCGGTGCCGCTTTCAAGCACATTCTGAAATAGTTTATAGAATGGGGCAATTTTATTTAAGAAAGCGCCTTCAAGGCCCGGTTTGACCTCGAAGAGAAATTCTGTTTCCTCTCCCATGAGGCGGGCAAAGTTCTGGTTACTTTCAACTATTTTGAGTTTATCGTCGACGATAACGATACCAGAGGGCATTGTTTTAATGAGGGCGTTTGCCTTTTTCTGCGCCAGCTGTCTCATATATGAAACACACATTGTTTTCTCGGATTTCCCGTCGAGGAGTGAGACTGCAAAGTCGCGGCATGAGTTATAGCCGCATCCGGCGCAGTTAAGTTCATCCCTGTGGTTAATTTTTCCGATATCGTCGAGCACGGCCCTGATTTCCCGTTCGCTGTACTGTTTTCTATCGACAGGGGGCACATTAAAGTTTTCTTCAATTGAGACGGAGGGTTTTCTCGGGATCTCATTTTCAGGGTATTCGGCCTGGCTTAAGATATTATAGCGTTTAAGGACGGTTGAGCATCTGTTTTGAGCCTTGGGTCCATTAATGCATCCTCCGTGGCATGCAAGGAGTTCAAGGAAGAGGTTGTCTTTGAGTTCAAGTTTATCCAGATCCCCCAGGGCATCGGATATATTGCCAATTCCGGAGAAGCTCATAAAGCGGCAGTCCGTTACGGGAAGGCTGGCCTTAAGGCCCGCGATCATGCCGCCGTCGACCGGGTAGAGCGCTCCTTCTTTTGCCTTCTGGGGAATAAAGGTATCCTCCTCAGAGCAGGAGAGTTCATCAAAGGAGAGGTTTTCCTCATCCATCCAGCGTCGAAGGTCCTCAAAGGTTATTGCGGCATCCAGGAGTTCCGGGTGCAGGCCGGCCTCTTTCTTCTTAGCGATGCAGGGTCCGATAAATACGATGCCCAAATCGCTGCCGTAAATATTTTTAAGGAGTCTGCACTGTGCAAGAAGCGGGGAAAGCAGGTTTGTAATGTTTGCTGAGACCTGAGGCCTGTATTTTTTTATATACTCAACTACCGAAGGGCATGCCGAGGAAATAAAGAGTTTTCCAGTGTTGTTTTGAAGAAGTTCTGCAACATTAGCCGAGACCTCCTGGGCGCCAAGGGCGGTTTCGGAAACGCCGTTGAAGCCGAGTCTTTTCAAGGCCGCGATCAGCCGTGCCGGTTTAAGGCCGGGGAATTCACTTGCGAATGAGGGTGCCAGCGAAGCGATGACGCGGCTTTTAAGCCTGAGGAGCTGGCGCACGCGTCCCAGGTCATCTCTGACTTTTTTTGCGCCCGCGGGGCATACTTCCACGCAGGTGCCGCACATGATACACAGGCCGTACATGACTGTAGCGCTTCCGTCTTCAACTTTAATGGCTTTAACGGGGCAGGAGCGCACGCATTTGTAGCAGTCCTGGCAATTTGCTTTTTCTGTATAAACAGGCTTTAAGTAATTCATAATTTTCAACTATTTAATAAGCACATAATTCAGCAGTTCAACAAGGGAGGAAGGGTCGACGAAACTATAGAGTTTTCCGTTGATCCTGACGTTAGGTCCCTTATTGCACTTATCCTCGCAAAGGTTGCCAGAGATTTCCACCTTTAAGTTCAGGTTATTAGCCCGTAAAAATTCCTTTATCACTTCCAGGTTCTTGTTATTTCCCCTTGAAAAGCAGGAGCTGCCCATGCATATCACGATACTGTTTTGAATATTTTCCTCTTGCGTCATAGAGTTACTCCATTTATTCAAGTCTGCAAGAGAAAGGGAAATTCCATTCTCTTTTCAGCTTGTTTTTTCGGCTGATCTGACGAAATAAATTACCTTTTCCAATTCGCCCAAAAGGTCGACATTGTTAATAAATACCTCTAAGGTGCCTTTCAGCTTTACGGGAGCAAAATTTAAGACCCCTTTAATTCCCGCCGAAACAATTGCGTCGAATGCTTCCTGGGCGAAGGCTTCTGTTACGGCCAGTATGCCGATTTTGATATCATTATTAATAACAAAATCCTTCAGCTCACAAAAAGGGTATACCGGAATAATTCCTTCGCGGTTAAATTTCTCCGGAGCAACGTCAAAGGCAGCAGTGATCTGAATGCCTTCGCTTTCAAACCCCTTATATCTCATGAGCGCGCTTCCGATATTGCCGGCGCCAACAATGACAGCCTTCTGAACCACGTCTTTACCGAGTATGCTGTTAAGTTTCGTCAGGAGTTCATCGATCTGGTAGCCGCCCCTGCGGTAGCCTGAAATTCCAAATACTGAGAAATCTTTTCTAACCTGAGCCGAAGTAAAACCCGCTGCGTCAGCGAGGTTTTCAGAGAAGACCCTCTTAAAACCTAATATTCTGAAGCGCAGTAAAATTGATTTATATTTCAAAAGCCTGATAACTGAATGATTACTGCCAACCATGTCTCTGGGTTCCGGAGTTAATAATTAGAAATGTGTCCGCATTTAACTGCGGACACATTGAATACATATTATTTATCCGGGTGATTAATCAATTATCATGCCCGTAATATTGACTGATATATTATTTCTTCAATTCAGAGGCCATCACCTGGCATGCTTTCTCGAGAGTGCATTTTTCGAGAGTATGCCCGTTGATTGTAACCGAGGGGCCACGGTCGCACTGCTCGAGGCAGAAAGTGGCCTTAATGTCGACCTTCTCCTGAAGATTATTGTCGTCTATATGGTCTATCAGCTTATGCAGAAGGTCCTGAGATCCCCTTAGGTAGCAGCTTGTTCCAACGCATACGCTGATCTCGAGTTTATTTTTCTCCGAGCCTTTAAGGATTTCTATATCAACGTCGGAGACCCTGCGGCGGCTACTGTAAGTAGTATGCAGGAGGCTGTGTGCCTTATGGCTGCCGGCATATTCGAGCGTTGTGTTATAGGCTTCCTGGACAAACGGGTTATCCTGTGATTTATGGATCTGGAGGTTCTTGTCGGCCGCGTAGAGGCCCGAGGTTCTTTTTTCCTTCACGCTCACGTCGAACGTGACCGGCTGGCCAGCGCCGCCGATGCATCCATTGGGGCATGACATTACTTCAATAAAGTCGTATTTGCACTCTCCCCTTTTTACTTTTTCTGCTATAGCACGGGCGTTTTTAAGTCCGTGTACTACGGCAACGCTAAGCTTTGTGCCTGCAATTTCGAGATTTACCTCTCTAAGGCCTTCGGTGCCGCGGACCTCGTGGAAATCCACCTGTTCCAATTTCTTTCCCGTCAGCTTTTCGCTGGCAAACCTGAGAGCTGCTTCCATTACGCCGCCTGAGTTTCCGAAAATGACGCCAGCGCCGGTCTTAAAGCCGAATGGCATGTCGAGCGATTCAGGTTCAAGTGTCTTAAAGATAATGCCTGCCTGATCGATCATGCGTCCTAATTCCTGAGTGGTCAGTACATAGTCCACATCGGGCGAGCCGTCGAAAGAAAATTCAGGGCGTCTTGCCTCAAACTTCTTTGCCGTGCATGGCATAATTGAAACGACAACAAGATCTTTCCTCTCGAGGTTTAGTTCTTTTGTCAGGGTCTCCTTAGCCAGGGATCCGAACATCTGCTGCGGAGAGCGGCAGGATGAAAGGTTCGGCAGGAGGTCAGGGAAATACTGCTCGGCAAACTTAACCCAGCCGGGGCAGCAGGAAGTAAACTGAGGGAGTCTCTCACCTGTTTCAATTCTTTTTATGAGCTCATTTGCCTCTTCTACAATGGTGAGGTCGGCTGTAAATGAGGTATCAAAGATTTTGTCGAATCCGATTATTTTGAGGGCTGCCGCGATCTGGCCTGTAGAGTCGACGCCGGGAGCCATATCGAACATTTCGCCGATTGCAACTCTTACGGCAGGGGCGATCTGCGCGATTACGGTTTTATTCGGGTCGCTTATAGCCTTCCAGACATCATCGATTTCAGATTTAGGGGTAATGGCACCCGTAGGGCATACTCTGGAGCACTGTCCGCAGTCGATACATTCGACCATTTCGAGATCCTTGCCGAAGGCGGGAAGGACCGCCGCATTAGAGCCGCGGAATGCAAAGTCAATTGCGCCGATGGACTGAATTTCGCTGCAGGCTCTGACGCAGTCGCCGCAGAGGATACATTTATTCGGGTCACGCACGAGCGAGTGTGTGGATGTGTCCAGAGGGATGTTCTGTGCCGTTCTTTTGAACCTGACGTCTTCAACTCCGTGGCGTCTTGCAATATCCTGCAGTTTACAGTTTGAGCTTTTGACGCATGTCGGGCAGTGGTGTTCGCCGTTAGCAAGCAGGAGTTCGAGAGTTATTTTTCTTATCTCGCGGATTTCCTGTGTGGTGGTTTTAATTTTCATGCCCGCTTCGGGCTTAGTTGAGCAGGCACCAATGATTCCCCTGCCATCGATTTCCACCAGGCAGAGCCTGCAGGCGCCGTAGACGCTGAGCTCCGAGTGGTAGCAGAATGTAGGCAGGTCGATGCCGGCTTTTCTTATTATCTCTAAAAGGTTTTTTTCGCCGTTAAGGGGAATTTTTCTTCCATCTATAGTTACAAATTTATTTTCCATATTTAGACTCCAGTTATAGCATTTAATTTGCATGCCTGAGCGCAGGCGCCGCACTTAATACAGATTGATACGTTGATCTTATGGGCCATTTTCCTTTCACCGGAAATTGCTCCTACGGGGCATTTCTTAGTGCACACGGTGCAGCCCTTGCACAGTTCGGGATTGATTTCAGGGGCTGTAAGGCTTTTACAGTTTTTTGTAGAGCACCATTTTGAAACGACGTGTTCTGTGTATTCCTGCCTGAAATGCTTCATTGTTGAGAGCACCGGGTTAGGAGCTGTTTTGCCCAGGCCGCAGAGTGAGCCTTTTTTAACTGCGAGTGCGAGTTTTTCCAGAAGCTCAAGAGTTTCAGGGGTTGCCTTTCCTTCAATTATGTCGTCCAGAAGCGCAAGCATCTGTTTTGTGCCTTCGCGGCAGAGGACGCATTTGCCGCATGATTCATTCTGTGTAAACTGCATAAAGAAGCGTGCAATTTTTACCATGCAGGTCTGGCGGTTCATTACGACGAGTCCGCCTGAGCCTATCATGGCTCCAATGCCTGTAAGAGAGTCAAAGTCGAGCGGCATATCGAGGTGTTCTGCTGTAAGGCAGCCTCCGGAAGGCCCTCCTATCTGGACCGACTTAAAGCCTTCTTCGGAGATGCTTCCGTCGTTATTAGTAACGCCGCCACCGATATTATAGACAATTTCCCTGAGTGTTGTGCCGAAGGGCACTTCGATAAGACCTGTATTTTTAACGTGGCCTGTAAGGGCGAAGGTTTTAGTGCCGGGAGATTTTTCGTTTCCGATTTTCCTGAACTCACCTGAGCCCATTTTAATAATAAGAGATACCGTAGCCAGAGTTTCGACGTTATTTATTACAGTCGGTTTTTCCCAGAGTCCGGATTGTGCGGGGAACGGGGGTTTTGGAGAGGGCATTCCGCGTTTGCCTTCAATTGAGGCTATGAGGGCTGTTTCCTCTCCGCAAACGAAGGCTCCGGCGCCTTCCATAACGTGGATGCGGAGGCTAAGTCCCGATGCAAAAATATTTTCCCCGAGCAAGCCGGCTTTTTCGGCATCTTCAACCGCCCTTCTAACGCGTTTTACTGCAAGGGGGTATTCGGCTCTGACGTATATGTAAGCCTCATCGGCGCCTATTGCGCGGGAGGCGATCATAATACCTTCAATTACGCTGTGCGGGTTGCCTTCCATGACGCTTCTATCCATAAAGGCACCGGGGTCACCCTCGTCGCCGTTGCAGATAACGTACTTTTTCTTTTCCTGCTGGATGCGCGTAAGGTCCCATTTTCTTCCTGTAGGGAAGCCTCCGCCGCCGCGACCGCGGAGTCCTGAGGCGAGGATTTCTTTGCAGATATCTTCAGGCGTTAATGTTGTAAATGCCTTTCTTGCCGCAGCGTAGCCGCCCAAGGAGATATATTCATTTATATCTTCCGGGTTAATGTGACCGCACTGTTTTAATACAAAGCGGCTCTGTCTTGTATAGAAAGGGATGTCGGCAATGCCCTGGCACTTCTTGCCGTTTGAAGGGTCCTCAAAAAGTAGTCTATCGACAGCTTTATTTTCCTTTATAGTTCTATCTACTATCTCTTTAACGTCTTCGGGTTTTACCTTAACGTAGAGGAGTCCCAGAGGCTCAATTGTAACGAGGGGTCCCATCTGGCAGAATCCCTGGCAGCCGCTTTCTGAGAGGAAGATCCCCTTATGGTTATCTTCGGGTTTCAGTTCAACCTTAACGTGAAGGCCGCTTTCGCGGATATAGTTAAGGAACGCCTTATGGACCTTCTCCGATCCGTTAGCCATGCAGCCCGTTCCGGCGCAGATAACGATTCTGAAGTCGTTATTCTTCAGGTTTTCTTTATATTGAGCGGCAACCGCTTCTAAATTAATTGTTTCTTGCATAGCTCTTCTCCAGTTCAATAATTTGGTCAATCAAAGCTCCTGTTTTCTCGGGTGTCATCTGGCCGTGGACCTCATCGTTCAGGACCATAACCGGTGCAAGTCCGCAAGCGCCAAGGCAAGAGACAGTCTCAAGAGTAAAGAGCATATCGGGGGTTGTATGGCGTTTTTCGTCGAGGTTAAGTTTTTCCATTACAACTTCGGCCAAAGACATAGAGCCTTTTACGTGGCAAGCCGTACCGTCGCAGACGCGGATAACGTATTTACCTTTAGGCTCCAGGGCAAAATGGGAGTAGAAGGTAGCTACGCCATAGACCCGGGCGGGTGAAAGGTTTAAGGAAGTGGCTACAAATGTAAGCACTTCTTCGGGCAGGTAGCGGTATTCTTCCTGCACTGCCTGCAGAATCGGGATCAGCTTTGCCGAGTCATTGGAATAACGGTCAAGAATCTCACAAACTTTTCCGAATTTCCTTGTCCGGCTGAGTATTTGCTTTTCGGCAATCATCGTTAAATTATCTCCTTTTGATCTATATATTATGCTTTGCATAACATTTTGCTGTTATACGTGAATATTTACTGTTATTAAAAGATCCTGATATCCTTTTATTTTATGGGGCGCAAGGCCCGTAAAAATGGTTATTTTACATTACTTTATGGATTCCGCCAGTTTACGAGTCAGAACGGCCAGGCTGGTGGCAAACTGTGCATTTTCAACAATTATATTTTCCGGGAGCTTAAGCATAACGGGGGCGAAGTTCCAGATAGCCTTAATTCCCCCTTCGACCATCATTTCGGCCACGCTTTGTGCCTGCGAGGCCGGGACGGTAATAATGCCTATATGGATATGCATTCTTTCTGCCAGGCTGGTCATTTTTTCAACAGGCAGAATGGGCACGCCGCTTACCTCGGTGCCGGTTTTCTTCTCGTCGTTATCGAAGAGGGCGACTATTCTGATGCCGTATTTGGTAAACTGTTCAAAGCCTAGCATAGCGCGCCCCAGGTTGCCGGCACCGGCCAAAAAAGCGTCGCTAAGGTTATTCCAGTTAAGGTAGTCTTCAATGGCTTTAATGAGGATATCCGTATTATATCCGACCTTAGGTTTACCGATTATGCCCGTATAAGCCAGGTCTTTTCTTACCTGAGTAGGATCGAGCTTAAGGTCGCCGGCAATAATGGTGGTAGATATCTCGTTTTTGCCCGAATTAAGGGCATTTTTAAGATATTGCAGATAAATGGGGAGCCTTCTAAGTGAAGGTTCCGGGATAGCTTTTAGTTCTTCTAGTGACATATTTTAATCGAGAAATTTTTCTCGATTAAAATATGCAATTGGGGAATGCTTGTCAACATTTTGTGAAAAGATTCACAAAATATTTTATTTTATTTCTGCCAGGCAAGTCAAGCCCGGCAGAGGTTTAGCTTATCTTTCCGGGTAACTTCCGGCTAATTTGGAGAAAAAGCCGTGCATTTTGTGCACAAAAGCGCTTTTTTCGAGGAACATGAAGGGGCAGAAGCCAGAAATAAAGTTAATGCCGTTATTTCTGCTGAAATCCTCCACGTTTTCGACTGCTTTTCCTTTGTCCCTTCCGTTATATACCCAGACGTTCTTAATGCCTGCGCTATTGCATTCGTCCATAATGGACTGAAGAGGAACGGCAGTAGTAAATACCAGGGCAGCCTCAGGCTGAGGGGTGATTTCGTTTACATGGCTAAAGCACTTTAGTCCCTCAATTTCAGAGGCGTTAGGATTAAGGGGTATGACGTCGTAGCCCCTCGACTTAAATTCGCGGAAAAGGTTCCGGGTATAGTCTTTTTCACTTCTGGACAGGCCGATAAAGGCTATCCTCTTAAGGGACAGAAAACTCTGGATTTGACTTAATGAGGTCATAAAAACTCCTCCTGAATCTGATTTGCTGTATAAATATAACAATTTAGAGAATAAAAACTTCGCCGGAATTATTTGAACAAGATCATTTTTTTCGAATCGGAAAATTTACCGGTTAAAAGCCTATAGAAATAGAGGCCCGAAGAAAGCCCCTGCGGGTTGAACTGCACAGAATGTTTCCCTTTTTCCTGGAATCCCTCCAAGGCTACGGAGACTACTTTGCCCAAAGTGTCGTATACAATTATGCGGGTGTAGCCCGATTCGGCAAGGGAGTAATCGATTCTGGTGGAAGGATTAAAGGGGTTCGGGTAATTCTGCGACAGGGAGTATTCCCCGGGAGTCAAGGTTTGTCCCGACTTAACGCCAGTCGGCCCTTCGTCAATAAGGGCGGTCCAGATGCTAAGCTGCCTGTTATCCATTCTCATCCATATAGGGTAAACCTTTCCGTCATAGGCCGCGATGTTAGTATAGTCGCCGAAGAAGACGGATGAATCGGGAATAAATGAGCTTTCACTGATTTTAGTTGAGGTAAATGTTTCACCCCCGTCGGTGGATTTAGATATAAAGACGTCGGTGGCCGTTCCCTGTGTCTGGCTTCTATCATAATAGACGATATAGATATTTCCCCTTACGGGATCGACCGCAGCCCAGGTAAAGAACTGGTCGCGGTCCATAGGATTTGAGCCATTAACCTTCATGGTTTTAGACCAGGTTTTGCCGCCGTCGGTAGAGCGGATAAAGAAGACGTCAGTATTGCCGAAGCCCATACGCTGGTCGGACCAGTTAATATAGATATTGCCTTTATATTTCGAGTTACTGATGTCGCAAAGGGTTACGGGCATTCCGTTGCAGCGGCTTATGCCCCGGACCTGGAAATCCCACCCTCCGGGCTGCATTGCGGCATAGACGTCAGTTCCGAAAGTAAGACCTCCGTCGAGAGATTTATCGAATTTAATGCCTGAAGGGCCTGACCAGCTGATATATACTTCCCCGTTAGGGCCAACGGCAGGAACGGCGCCTTCGACGGTGTTACTGCTATCGCGGCAGTCGCCGCTGGAGTCGCTAATTACAATTGGGGTGCTCCACGTTTGTCCCCCATTAGTCGAACGTGAAAAAAGTATGCGTGAGCTGTCGGTAGGAAGTGTAGAACCGTACTTATCGAACTGTGTCCAGGACATATAAAGGTTGTTTCTGAATTTTGAGTTAGTCCAGTCGGAAGTAATCCATTCCTTATCCTGGTTTTTGCGGGGCGGGTTATAGCCGATACCTATTCCCTGATCCCAGTTTTTGCCCCCGTCGGTGGATTTATTAACGACAATGCGGTCAATCCAGAAGCCAATATTGGCTGGTGGGGCCGAGAGGTGGGCAAAATAGAGACTTCCCTGGGCGTCGAATGTAAGCGAAGGGTCGCCCCAGACGCCGTAAGTGGAAGTAAGCCTCCCCTCGCTCCAGCTTTTGCCGCCGTCGAAAGAGTAGTAGTAATTATATAAGTTCGCGCCGGCTGCA
>JBLMYS010000374.1:0-11894 GCA_050258415.1 Acidobacteriota bacterium
CCGATGACCATCCTGTTGTAAGAGAGGGATTAAAACAGATTGTTTCCCAGTCTAAGGATATTAACGTTGCCGGCGAGGCCCTGGATGGAAATGAGGTCCTTGAAAAGATTGCCGGCGAGGAATGGGACGTTGTAATGCTCGACTTTGAAATGCCCGGCCGCGACGGCTTCGATGTACTCAGGGAAATTCAGAGGATTAAACCGGGGCTCCCGGTCTTAATGCTTAGCGTTCATCCTGAGGACCAGCTTGCCGTAAGAGCCCTTAAGATGGGGGCTGCGGGCTATATGAATAAGGTTGCGGCTCCCAAAGAGCTGGTAAATGCTGTAAAAAAAATCTATGATGGCGGCAAATACGTAAGCCCTGCGCTTGCTGAAAAACTTGTACGCGACCTCTCCTTGAAATCTGATGATGAACCGCATAACCTGCTCTCCGACAGGGAATTCCAGACCCTGCGTTTAATTGTTTCGGGTAAGGACGTAGAGGAAATTGCAGATGAAATGTTTATCAGCGTAAAGACTGTCCGCACATACCGCGACCGTATACTCGAAAAGCTCAAACTTAAGAATAACGTTGAACTTACACATTATGCCTTAAAACACAAATTGCTCGATTAAAGGTAAAGACCCCCTCTTTACCTTTAATAGTACATTTTCTTGCCTTCTGATCCTCTCTAAGGAAACGGCATTATAGTCCCTGGACTACAAAATAATCCGCAAATTGCCAATTTTTCTCCTTATCCGCTCTGTGTAAATTTACTTGTGTAACAGAAGAATTTACAGCTTTAAGGGAATAAAATGGACAAAATTAACGTAGCTATTGCAGACGATTCAGAACTGATCAGACAGCGCCTCATAAGAAAACTGGAAAGAATTCCTGAAATTGAACTCTCCTGGCAGACCGGCGACGGAAGAGTGGCAGTCGAATGGTTTTTGAGGAAAAGGCCTGATGTAATGATACTTGACGTGCAAATGCCTTCAATGACCGGAATTGAAATTCTGCAGCACCTGGCGCCCCAATACTCGGGTGAAACCACTTTTATTGTCCTTACCAATTACCCTGTTGAGGTCGTCAGAAAGAAATGCCTTAAGGCTGGTGCGAATTACTTTTTCGATAAAACTACGGAATTTGAAAAGATTTTTGAAGTATTAAAGTCAGTAAGCCAAAACCGGACTTCTGAAATATAATAAATCAATTGAAACAGGCTATAAAAGGGAAGTTAAAATGAAGACTATAACATACTCCTTAAGGAACAATGAGGAGAACTCTGATAAATATTATTCAGATATTGAACGTTTTACCGACAGCATTCTTCTGGAAGCAGACAGACAGTTTTTGCCTGTTATAAAATCATATATGAAGTACCTTGAGAATAATAGAATAGAAAAGCTCCGCTCGGTAAATGAGTATATGTATGAGTTCCTGTCTCTTGGAGTATACTGGAGAACTTATGGCAGTGAGGCTCAAAAGTTAAATCCTCTCATGGGCCATT
The DNA here is from genome assembly GCA_050258415.1 of Acidobacteriota bacterium. GTDB lineage: Bacteria > Bacteroidota > Ignavibacteria > Ignavibacteriales > SURF-24 > JAAXKN01. The sequence continues at coordinate 1,490 of JBLMYS010000374.1, forward strand.
TGCTCGTTAGCCTCTATAGCCTGCGAAGAAAATACAGACCACTTAAAAAATATATCGATGCTGTAAGAGGCGTTTTATCCACCTTCTTCCTGGTAAAAGAAAATAACTCACAGACAGAAGTTGATCTTTCAAAACTGAAAAAACTTCTCTTGTGGCTTGAGGCTACCGGGGAATTTAAAGAAGAAGTAAAACGTTTTAAGATATGGAAGGAATATTTTGATTCCTCTGAAGAAGATATAATAAGTTATCTGAAAGAAAATGCTGTGTTTGCAGATTGGTTTGAGCTTAAAAGCGAAATTATGCTGGGAGGCTACACCGGTAACGTCAAAACTTTCCAGCAGGAAGAACTGGATGAGCATAAGTGGACTGAAGATTTCATTTTCTGCCGAAGGAAAAAGGTTGAATACCACCTTGGAATGTTTGGCGCCGAAATAATGAACAGGGCATTTCGATCAGACTTCAGAAAAACGTCCGGGAAAGCCGTACTCCTTCCTGCGTGCATGAGGCTCCATGACGATGAAAAATGCAAAGCGAAGAAAAAATCGCTGGACCTTATCTGCACCGCCTGCAGCAAGAATTGCCGGATTAACCAGTATTCCAGGCTTGGCAAAAAATATGGCTTTGAAGTCCATATAATACCTCATTCATCGGACTTTACTTCGTGGCTTAAAACATTTGGAATGAACAGGAATGTCGGAGTTGTAGGTGTTGCATGCATACTGAACTTAATTACCGGGGGCCTGGAAATGAAGGAACTCGATATTGCTGCGCAATGCGTTCTTCTGGACTATTGCGGATGCAAAAATCACTGGGATAAAGAAGGGATAGAAACGGATATTAATGCCGGTGAGCTTTTAAGAATGCTTGAAATAGAAACAGAAGAACTTGCCCTTGCTGTCTGAGGAAACAGTCTGATTGAAGGTGAGGCGATTCAGTTTTTAGTTAAATTGAAACGTACAATTGTTCTGATTGCCTGCCATACTAATGGCAGGCAAATTAAGTTTAATTGAATACCTCTGAGGTTTTAGTGGTGTACCAATTCGTGCAGAATTCCGATCTGGCGCATTATTGTGGAAAGATCGGTATACGACTTCCAGTTTGTTATCTTTCCATTCTGCATAGTAATCAAATCGCAGCATTTTAGACTGATATTCTTTCCGCTGGCAGGAAATTCTCCAAATTCGGGAAGAGGATATTTGCCGTCATTTTTCCCCTTTAATGTGTATTCTACGGCAACCGTGTCCTCGCAGCTGACAATTTTGGCAACTTCATACTTTACATCGGAAGAAATGCTCCTGCGGAACTGCAAAAACTGCCTGAATCCCTCAGGGCCTTTGAAAATGTTTTCTCTAGGGACAATAGTTGTCTGGGCGTTATTGTCAAAGAATTTCTGTGGGCCTTCATAATCCTTGCGGTTAATCATATCAAAAATACCGCGGATAATTTCCTTGTTTTCCTGAGCTGCCATTACTACCTCCTTCCAAATTGTGAAAGAAACATTGATTTACTGCCGTGAAGAGGCGCAGACTTAAATAAAAGCCGCCTCAGACGGCACAGTCAATAAATCCAATTGCCGGGAACTTGGAAATGCCAATTTTTATCCATGGGGAAATTACTCGATCTGGCCGGAGTAAAAGCTATTTTACAGGCTGCTGCTGTGAATTATCTCAGCGCCAAGCTGTCTTATTTCATTCATCTTCTCTTCTGATTCTTCATAGTTGATAGGCATTGCGGCGTCTTCAATAATCGCAATTCTGAAACCTTCCTTTAGTGCATCCTTAACTGAATAGTAAACGCAGTAGTCTTTAGCCAGCCCTGCCATAAAGATTTTATCGGTTTTCCTTCCCCTCAGGTAATCGGCAAGGCCGGTGGATTTTTTGTGCCCGTTGTCATAAAATGCGCTATAGCTGTCAATTTCAGGATCCATTCCCTTGCGGAAAATGGCCTCAACCCTGTTCATGTTGAACTCTTCAGAGAAGGCCGCCCCTTTGGAGCCCTGAACGCAGTGGTCTGGCCAGAGAACCTGGTTAAGACCGCCTAAGATTATCCGGTCGAAAGGAGTTTTCCCCGTATGGTTTGAGGCGAAGCTTTTATGGTCTTTCGGATGCCAGTCCTGAGTTGCAACCACAAGGTCAAACTTTTTCTGAAGCCTGTTTATAAGAGGAATTATTCTGTCTCCCTCCTTAACTGCAAGCGTGCCACCGGGCAGAAAATCGTTCTGTATATCAACAATCAAAAATACATTCATCTTAACACCATAAAATCTTTCTTAAAACCGCAGTCATCTTACTATAATTAATGTAAGGAGAAATAGGCTTTGGGACAAATTCATCTTTAATTTACGTCCCTGACTGAGCATACATTAGGTCAAATTTTTATGCCCTATAATTAATTATCACTAAAACGATAGTACATCAAAATAGAGTGGGTTTTTGAATTTATTTTTTTGAGGTAATTTAATGTCTTCTTTAAGTTCAGACGGAACGAAGAAAAGTTTCAAAGAATATATGACTTCCGAATTCGTACCCAAGTACGCAAATAATATAATGGGAATAGTTTATACAGGAGCCGCCATATTAATTATTATTGTAGGACTCAGGGGTTTAGGCAGCGTGGTTTCACAGATCCCGTTTATACCTAAGATATTTATCGATTCGGCTACAGGGAAAATACATCCCGATCTGGTAATGTTTGCCCTGATACTGGAATTTTGTGTCCTGCTGTTATTGGCATTTACTACGTATTTCACGCCGGTTGAAAACCAAAAAAAGGATGAAGCGAGCCTGCCTGGCCGCGTAAACCTTAGCAGTATAAGAGAAGAACTGGACCAGCTGAAAAAACTGACCGATCAGGATGTAAAGCTGATCGACAGCTACCTGAGCGATTTTGAACAGCTCTCGGCCAGGCTGGCTAACATACAGATGAATTATGTGCAGGCTCTCTCCACAATGAAACAAGCTATAAAAAATTAAGAGAGCTATTATAAAATTGAAATGACCGGATGTGAAAGTGAAGAAGAATATAGTTTATTTTGTTTTATACATAGTCGTTATAATGGAACTTCTCGTCGTAATTACCGAGCGCGACGAGCTTGATGCAAGGGACCATGAGGTAAGGGATAAAATGTTAAATACACTGGCTGATGCCTACAGGCAGCCTCTTGTTTTATCCGTCCCGCAGAAAAAATCTGAAATTGACCTGGCTCAGAAAGACGGCATTAAGGTTATTTTAATGCCCGTGGGAATTCTTTCCGATGAGGATAAAAAGAATCTTAATTTCACTGTCGACATAAGCGAAAAGTCAAAACTTCGTCCTGCGGGATGGCCCAAAGGCGGGGTCACCATAAACAGTAACAATGGACAATTCAGCCTTACGCGCGAGAACGGAAATGCGGTCTTTACTGCAAAATTAGATAACTCGGGCGAGTATACTTTTGATGCTTATTGCACAGTAAAAAGACAGCTCCCATCCTATCTGCCTGAATACCTCATGGATATACTCAAAGAGAAAGTAGGGAGTAATATGGCTGCCGAGAGCCCCAAAGTTGACTTTGCAATAGTAGCTACAAAGAAAAACAGCGGAGTTATAAAAAAGGATTCCGAAATGTTTTTCTAGCCTGGTTGCTCTTTAGAATCTGTTAGAATTGCATAAATTAAGAAACAATGAAAAAGTTATTTGTATTTCTGTTTATTTGTACCTCTGCGGTTTTTGCCCAGAATGATGTCAATATAAAAGACACATTAAATGTTGTCGTTCTGCAAAATTTTAATGTTCCTGCAGACAGGTTTATACTCCTTACGAACGTCTTTAAGGCGGATTTTTCGGCTGAACTCTTAAACAGTAAATTTGAAAAATTAAGAGAAAGTAAAAACGTTACGCAGATCCCTTCACAGAAGGAACTCTCAAAACAAACCACTGGCGGAAGAGGCGCTGCCGTACAGTTTGCCGTTATGGAAAATATCGCCGAACCGGGAGTGTATTACGAGAAAATTAATATACGCAGCCAGTCCGAAGTAAATCAGAAAAGCATAACGGTCTACTACAAAATTGTTGCAAGCCTGCCTGTAATGTCCTCCGAAATCAGCCTTAAGCCCTCATACTACTTCAATGAAAAAGAAACTTTCAGCTTTTATACCCGCGAATTTTCTGATTTCGGCGGCTATTCATATCTGATCGAGGATTTAAGAGGAAAAGTTATTGAAAAGGGAAACGGGGCTTACGTTAACCTGAACGGCATTTTGAAAAACCTCCAGAACCTCGGCAAGTCTCTAAAGGTAACCGGCTTATACCATGGACAGAAGTTTAATTACATGGACCCCACTACAGGAAAAACCGGAGAATCAGTGTGGCAGTTTTCAATAAAGAAATTGAATCTGGAGGAGTTCAGTGACTTTCAGAAATCTGATAACTATAAGGAAGTATCTATCAGCGCATACGACAAGAATGCAATGAAGATACTTTATACGTATATCGGAAACACTGAATCGGGCTTTGTCGTTGTTACGCCTGAGGCAAATAACTTCCAGGTTAAGGCCGAGCCCGCAGGCTTTATTAAGTCGTACAACGCTAAAAAATCGGGCAACTTCCTCATGGTTACTTTTGAACTTAATGACGAATTTCTTGCTACAATGGAAAAATGCAGCGAGGAAAAACTTAAGCTCATAGTAAGATTTACCACTCAGTTCGGTGAGAATGTCGAGCGCACTTATGATGCGTCGATATTAAAGTAAGGATTATTAACTTTAACTATTGATGACTAATGATAAGATATTTAATTGGTTTGTTTTTTGCCATTTTACTGACACAGAATATATTTGCCCAGGAAGTAAGTGATTACCTGGATAAGATCGAGCTTAAATTAAAAAGAGATAAAAACTACCTTAACCTGAATTATATCAGCGCTAAGGCCGACTCGCTTACACTCGGCTCATTTAAGGAGATCCCCAGAATAGACCGTAGGGAGCCTTTTAGATTCAAGACGGCTGAAAATGTTCAGTATATGTTTGTCTTTCTTAAAGGGATTGAAAAGCCGGATTCACTCCAGCTTTTATACATTAATGAAATAAACAGCGACACGGCTTCATCAAAAACTTTCTTCGGTGGGGTTAATGGCGACAGGACAGATACTCTGTGCGTGCTGGATTTTAAGGATATTGTCTCCCTAATGTGGAGCAGGAATCCCTTATATGACTCACTCTATAGCTTTGTGAAAACTGCCTCAGGGAAATATGAACCGGACGAACTCCCATCGCTTTTAGGTATTAAACCGGATAATGAAATAAATACCGGCTTCGGCATTTCAGCGCGCGACAATGAAGATTATCTGAACTACGCAAAGATAAACAGTGTCCATTATTATCCGGAAAATAAAACTCTTTCAAAAGGAAGGCGTGAAGAGGTGAGCGCTTCACCCATGAAAATAGATGCAAGCTTTTCCACGCTAAGCTTTGCACATGAAAAAATGAACTTCATGTCTGAAGGCTCCAGCCTTGAGCTTAGCGCCAGTGACAACGTATTAAACCTCCTCCCATGGCAGACGCTTTCACTTAAAGGAGGCTTCAGGACACTTTTTAATTTCTCAAACAGCAGGGATATTAAACAGGCCACTTACCTGGATGCCAAATTTATGGCAAGATTCAGGACGAATACGAGCCAGTTTTCAACAAACAGCTTCTTTATAGTCTCAAACGAAAGGCCCGCATTAAATGTTGGTAACTCAATAATTCTGGATCTTAATTTTATGCGCCCCTTCTCGCTCCCGTTTTTCAATATATACCTCTCAATGGGACAGAAAAACTTCAGCGACCCAATTGTATCTTTTACTACTCCCGCATACAAATACGCCTTCTTTAGTTTTATGCAGGACGAATTTACGATGTCGTTTTTCTGGAATGCCAATGACAGAAAGACAGGCCGCTTTAAGATGGATGTTGGTGTCGCTTACTACGACGTCTGGACGGCTCATTACGACTCGCTTGGAAGCCTGACAAAAAGTTTCCTTCAGAACAGCGTTTTCAACCCGGTTGTTGCCCTGAGCTACAACTTTGTCCCTAATAACAATCCTGTCCTGGGCGGTGACTTAAGGCTATTCGATAGCAGAATAAAAGCCCTTTTCTGGCTGAAGATCCTTGAACTTTCACCAATCAGTACCTTAAGATTAGAAACGATTTATCTCGGCGGTCCTATTGCACGGCAGAACAGGATCTGGGAGAATAACGGCGGCGTGATGTTTCAGTTAAGATACCGCTATGGATTATAAAAGAAGGAACCGATGAAAAAGAATTTAATAAAATTATTTCTTGTTTTACTCGCCTCAGCCTTGCCAGGCAGACTTTATGCGCAGTTTGCGGCAGGGGATTCAGTAAAGGTTGCGGAATTAAAAAACATATATTCAAATCTTGAATATAATACTTCCGCTTTCAATGATCTTAAGAAAAAGTGGTATATTGACGACCCTACGTTCATCAGGGAAATATTTAACAGATTTGTTGTTAATAAGGCACTCAGACTTCACGGGAAAAATGTGAGCCGCGAAGTCTTTGAGAAGAAAATTAAGGAAATCTATAACAGCAATGTTATTATCGACGTCCGGAAAAGATACTACGACGACGAGATAGAATATTTTGCCTTTATGCCTGAGAGTGAAATTGATAAAGAAAAGCCAGAACTCCTCTTCGACGCCGTTGATGACGGGTTTTATCTGAAGCAGGTGCTCGGCCAGAAGCTTTATGAAAAAATTCAGAACCAGTCGTATTACCTCAGCAACATTACAAAAACAGATTATAATTCAAAGGCTGCCTACAGCTTCGACCTGAAGTTAAATCTTCTTCAGACAGATATTATGTTCTGGTCAACGACCTCTGATAACAGGAATAAGTACCTCCTCTCTATCTTCGGCGACTGGGGTAATGATAATATTTTTATGCCCGGATGGAATTATGGACAGGGCTACTATGGATTCAAACTGGATTACCATAAACTTCTGGATAACGACCCGGAAAATTATACATACAGAATCAAAATTGGAAGCGGTGTGCCGCTGCGCAGCCCTTTTACCTGGCCTAAGTCACCACTTCCGGTCAATAAAACGGCATACGATATTTACCTGAACCTTTCGGGCAAGCCGTTTAGTTTTATAACAGATGATCTGAAGGACCTCTGCCTTCAGTCGGAGATCATGCTCCCTGTAGTTGACATAAACAAGGACCAATTCAGCGGACAATACCGGTCTGACTTTTATACTCTCAGGGGATTTTACTCACTCAAATTAGAAAAAAAGAATATACTTAACCTTTCGGACTTCGGGCAGCTGAAGGCTTCATTGGGCTATAGCTCAATGACAACGGACCGGGACAGGTTAGATCCCTTAGCCACTGACCTGGTGAAAATAGACAGCGGAAAAGTTTCTTCTTACTACCTGGCAGAACTTGGGGCTGAACGCCTTGGGGGACTATTGCAGCACGATACAAAAATTCACGTTGGCTATAATTCTTCGGACAAGTATGGCTACTGGGGAATCAGCAGCAAAATTATGCTGAGCGATTCCTTCGGGTTTGATTTCAGGTACTATAAAGCATTTAATCTTAATACAGCCGATTTTCCGTGGAGGAAGAGTTACTATTTTGTATTTTCACCGGTGCTGAGGATAAATTACTAAACTTACATTCAGCCGCTGGAGTTGCTGAGATCCCGGGCCTGCGTAAATAAAAAAGGGAAGTGTCACAAGATACTTCCCTTTTTTATTCTTGAATTAACTTTATATATCCGCAGGAACCTCATCTGCCTGCCTGGGAAGAGTAAAAATAAATGTACTTCCTTCACCCGGGCGGCTTATGGCTCTTATTGTTCCGCCGTTTTTTTCAACAAGCTCTTTGCAGAGAATAAGTCCAAGGCCGCTGCCTTTTTCATCGGAAGTGCCGCGCGTTGTGTGGTTGGTTTCTGTGCGAAAGAGTTTTTCCAGCACATGGCTTTCCATGCCGATTCCGTTATCATAAATCTCAATTTCAATCTTATCATCCATTTCAACTGCCCTGATGCCTACGTGTCCGCCGGGCTTTGTAAACTTAATTGAGTTTGTCATTAAATTCCGGATTACGGTCAGTATGGCGTCCCTGTCGAACCAGGCTGTAACCTCTTCCGGGATGACATTAATCAGGCTGATCTGTTTATTTTCTGCCATGGCCGAAAGAAGCCCTACTGTTTCGCAGGCAAGAGCTGAAACACTGCCCATTTCGGGAGTTATCTTCAGATCACCTCTCTGCGATCTTGCCCATATGAGAAGATTCTCAAGAAGCGCATGCGTATTTTTTGAGACCGTATGAATATTCGAAACGTAAAACCCCAGGTCTTCCGGAGTAATGTTCTTTGCATCCTCCAGAATTATTTCGCTGTACCCCAGCAAAACGGTAAAGGGATTTTTAAGGTCGTGAGCTATAATTGAGAAAAATTTATCTTTTGTACTTATCAGATTTTTCAGCTGAAGTTCAGTTTCTTTCTGGCCTGTAACGTCGATATGTGTGCCTATTGCCCTTAAGGGTTCATTTTCCTCATCGCGTTCTATTACCATGCCGTGGTCAAGTATCCATTTCCATTTGCCGTCTTTTGTCTTTAGCCTGTGTATGGTTTCATAAAAACTGTTATCACCCGATAAAAATTTTTTCATCTCGGTCCATACAAGCGGCTTATCGTCCGGATGGAGAAGCATTTCCCAGCTCTTAACATTAGGCTCAATTTCATGAGGCTCATAGCCAAGCATTCTGCACCATACGTCGCTGAAATAAACCTCCCCGGTCTTGATGTTCCAGTCCCAGAGTCCTTCCTTGGCACTGCTCAAGGCAAGCTTAAGGCGCAGTTCACTTTCTTTTAACTTTCTTATGACCTGTCTTCTTTCAAAGGCATTAGACAGGATGCTTGAGACTGCCCTTAAGAGTTCGGTCTCATCGATTGGCCATGTTTTATTTTCGACGCATTCATCAAAACCTATGAAACCGTAGAACATTGCGGAGACATAAAGCGGATATACAAGTATGGACTTTATATTCTGGGGCTTTAATATGTCAACGAGATCCTGCGGCAATTCATCAATATTTTTTGAAAATACCCTTCCTTTTTCAGTTAATATTTTCTTCCAGGAAGGGATCACCTCGTAGGGAATGTCCTGAAGCTCGCTTCTTTGAGGCTCAATGCCTGAATTGCACCATTCAAACGTGTTGCTGGTGGTATTGCCATCCGGGGAATCCTCAAAAATGTACACGCGGCTGACATTTGTATGCATGCCAAGCAGAACGAGCACCTTTTCAAGGCTCTTGTCAAGCTTCTGCGGGCTGTTTAACTCCTGCGCAATGTCAGCCAGAAGCTTCTGCTGGCCTAATAAGGACATTAGCTTATTTACAGTCCAATTATGGTCCTGGATATGTTCCCGGATAGTTTCCATTAAATTCTTTCTGTTTTTAAGTGTTTTCTTATTTGGGGATTTTCTGCTATTATTATCGCCCAATTTAGTCATCTGTAAAGTGTTTTTAAACGGTCGGGCGTAAATTAATTCAGGAAACTAAAGGAATTTTGATGGGATAACAGAGTAATAAGACCTCTTTGGCTGAAATAATTTTGTGTGTTTTGTTATAAAAATACTTCGCATCTTATTAAGGGATTTTTAGATTATTATTAATGCCATGTGATTAATTGTGGATCTGATAAAAAGTAAGAAAGGCCTTTGGATGAGATCTGTAATATGCCCTCTGTCGCCGGAACGGGTAAATGAATATTCCGTGAGGATTACCGGCTTTTTAGTTGCTGTAATGCTAAGTTTGTATATTTTTTCAGAAAATATTTATATAATCCTGTTCTTAATGATCGATTTCTTTATCCGTACTTTTACTCCTCTTAAATACAGTCCCTTAAGCGCGCTTGCCTCTTCAGTTGCAAAGCTATTCAGGCTGCCAGTAATAAAGATACCCAAAGCCCCTAAAATATTTGCCGCACGCCTGGGTTTCGTGTTTACCTTGGTTATTGCCACGCTCCATTATTCATCAATGAATGTAAGCAGCCGGATCCTGGCCATGGTATTAATTGTATTTGCACTGCTTGAAGCTGTCATGAATATCTGTGTTGGCTGCCAGATCTATACATACATTATTTTGCCCTTTTATAAGAAAGAACTGGAAGCTGAAGAATAAAGAGTGCTTAATGACGTATAGCCGGTTTGGGTTATCCCCTGGGATAGCCCAAACCGGTATATTTAAGTCCGCTTTTCAAATCCCTGCATTTACATTAAAGCTGACTATATAATAATTTTTCTTAAAGTGCTCAAAGCCCGGGCCGCCATAACGCAGGTCGCCAAAGAGGTCAACATAACTGTAATCATCATAGCTCGGAAGTGGAAGCCTTGTGAAGTCTATGCTGATTG
>JBLMYS010000375.1:0-2500 GCA_050258415.1 Acidobacteriota bacterium
TGGCAATAAAAATCACATATACCGTAAGAACAGGCAGAATCAGCGTGCAGGCGATAACGCGCGTTACAACCAGATACTTAAACGGGTTGACTGCCGAGACCTCCATTGCATCAATCTGCTCTGTAACCCTCATTGAGCCGAGTTCGGCACCAATTCCGGAACTGACACGCCCGGCAAAAATTATTGCCGTAAGTACTGGCCCCAATTCCCTTACAACCGTAAGGGCAACCATGCCCGGCAGGAATGACTCGGCCCCAAACCTCACAAGTACAGGCTGACTTTGCATTGCCAGAACCAGGCCGATTATAAAGCCCGTAACACTGACAATTGGAAGGGTCTTGACCCCAAGCTCGTCCATGTGTTTCTTTATTTCAGCAAATTCATATGGAGGGGTGAAGAAAGTCTTGAGGAATTCAACTGTAAAAAGTGAAAGGCCTCCAATTGTGCCGAAGTATTCGTTGAGCCGCTCTTTTACGTGACCGCTTCTGGTTTTACTAAGCTGCATTAAGTTATCTTGGTTTCCCCTGATTAGTATAAGATAATAAATCTGCTACACATTTTAATAATTTACATTGTGCCAAAAAATCATATCCTAAAATAACACAATTCGGGCCACAAAAATTAAAATTATTTAAGTTAAAAATGTACACATTTTATGCCTAATAGAAAAGAGCGCCGGAAACCATCTTTATTCAGAATGCATCTTTATAGTAATTTATTACCGGACTGCCGGGCTTTTCCTCTAAAATGGCAACAACATCGAAACGGCAGGCAACTTCATCAATATGCTTCTCGAAAAGATAACAGCGGGCTACTTTTTTGATCTGTTTGATTTTCTGCGGCGTAATGCTGTATTCTGGCTCCCCGTATTCCATGTTCTGCCTGTACTTTACCTCGACAAATACAAGCGTTTCACCATCCCGGGCAACAATATCCAGCTCTCCTTTGCCGAAATGATAGTTCCTTTCAACTACCTTAAAGCCTTTGCCCGTTAAGAGCCTTACGGCCATTTCCTCCCCTTCACGGCCTGCCTTATTCGATTCCAGACTCATTTTCTGCCAAAAGGAAGTTTTTCAGGAATGTTTTTCTGTGATATGGACTCGGACCGAATTCCAAAAGAGCCTTTACGTGCTCACGCGTGCCATAACCCTTGTTCTTATGCCACATATATTCAGGATGAACCTCCGAAAGTTCTTTCATCAGACGGTCACGCGTGACCTTGGCAAGAATTGAAGCCGCCGCAATACAGAAGGATTTTCCGTCCCCTTTTACTATAGCTTTTGAAGGTACGGTAGAGACAAAAACCTTGTTTCCGTCAATTATCGCAAGATCGGGCACTATGGAAAGACTTTCTAAAGAATTTTTCATGGCCAAAAGCGAGGCCTGAAGTATATTTATTCTGTCTATTTCCTCGTGGCTTACTGCACATACCGACCAGGCCATGGCCTTTTCTGTAATCTCCAGATAAAGCTCTTCCCTTAAGGATTCACTCAGCTTTTTTGAATCATTTACTCTTTCAATCTTTACACCCGGATCGAAGATAACCGAGGCGGCTACAACAGGACCCGCAAGAGGCCCCCGCCCGGCTTCGTCAATTCCGGCAATAAGACGCACAGTTTCAGACAAAAAAGCATTATCAAAATTTTTCATTTATTCCCTGCGTATATTGCAATAAGTCCCAGAATCATATTTATTTTAAGCACATTGCTCATAAGGCGGAGCCTTAAGTGCCCTCCTTCAGGCCAAAGCAGAAGTTTCAAAAAGAATATAAATAATAAATTTACACCGCTCATTACGAGTACAAAGTACTCAATGGTGTAAATATGGAGCAAAAAGGGGATCAGCGTAAATAACATTAATAATATAGTCAAAAAACTGATTACCCGTACTGTTCTGCTGAATCCGTACTTTTGAGGAAACGTTATTACACTCATACGGCTGTCCCCCTCAACGTCCTCCATATCCTTGATAATTTCACGGATAAGATTGATAAGAAAGGCAAAAAAAGCCGGTATCAGCGTAAACTTCCAGTTCCCTGCCGCTACCCCTCCGAAGGTAAAGGCCAAAGCTGTCAGAATACCTACAACAAAATTTCCTATTAGTGGAATTCCCTTCATTCGGTATGAATAAAGAAATATTACGGCTGCCGAGATAATGTAAATTAAAAGAGCCGGCCCATTTACAAAAAACGCCAGCACCAGTCCGGCCAAATTAAACAGACCATAGAGAAAATAAGCCTCTTTTATACTCAGTTTCCCTGAAGGCAGGGCTCTTTCGGGACGGTTTATACGGTCTATTTCAATGTCTATAATGTCGTTTATTATATTGCCTGCCGAAGCTGCCAGCGCGCCTGAAAATGAGGCAAGCAGAATATTAAGCCACAAATACTCACCTTTTGAACAAATTACACCCGCAACTATTATGGTAAATAATGTTATCAGAACGTTTAACGGACGGATTATTTGAATAATTGAGGCCAGTTTTTTCACTAGAGTCTACC
>JBLMYS010000376.1:0-21346 GCA_050258415.1 Acidobacteriota bacterium
AGGTTCAACTGCGGCCATTCTAAATGGTTCTCCTTTTCTCGTTTTTACGTTTTTTCAAAAATCTTCAGTCCGGTATTATAGCCCTAAAAGTCCTGATTGTCAATAAAAATCTGAGTCCCGAAATCAGGCGCATTAATACTCAGCCCTGTAAATCTAAATGGAATTTTCACATTTTTATCTTTATGTTTAAGATTATTTTTGAAGTAAAACTACATAAGGACTTATGGAACCAAGAAAAGATTATAACCCGCAGATGCATTCGGCTGAACATATATTAAACCAGACCATGGTCAGAATGTTTAATTGCGGAAGAAGTTTCAGCGCTCATATCGAGAAGAAAAAATCCAAGTGCGACTACCATTTCGACCGTAACTTAACTGAAACTGAAATTCAGACCATTGAAGCTAAAGTAAATGAAATAATAGACTTGGACCTCCCTGTAACAGAGGAATTCTTAAGCCGCGAGGAAGCCCAAAAGACCTTTAACCTTGAACGCCTCCCTGAAGACGCGGGCGACAGGGTCAGAATTGTAAGAGTAGGAAGCTACGACGCCTGCCCCTGCATCGGCCCGCATGTTAGTAAAACTAAAGAAATTGGTTCCTTTAAGATTATCTCTACAGACTTTAATGATGGTGTCTTAAGAGTACGCTTTAAGAACACAAATAATGAGAAGTAAGGCCTCACACCTCTGGAAACCCTTGTTTGCCGCTATCGTATGGGGAGCCTCTTTTGTCGCCACAAAAATTGCGCTCAAGGAGGTTAATCCCCAGGAGATCGTCTTTACAAGGCTTATTCTCGCAATCGCTTTTCTGGCATTAGTGGTTCTTCTTAAGGACAGAAATTTTGCCGCACCCCTTAGGGTGCTTAAAAGCATTATAGCCCTGGCCCTGATCGCCTCTTTTCACCTATGGATACAGGTTACAGGCCTCAAATTTACCTCAGCTGCCAACACCGGCTGGATAGTAGGCCTTTCACCGGTATTTATGGCAATTATGGGCGTCATGTTTTTCCACGAATCCATGAATTTAATCAGGATCGGGGGCATAATGCTTTCCCTGTTCGGACTAATCCTCTTAATCAGCAAGGGGGATCTTACAAATGTAGGCCTCATTTCAAACCTGGGGGATTTTCTTGTCCTTGCAAGCTCCATTACCTGGAGCGTCTATTCGGCACTGAATAAAAAGATTTCACTCCACTTTTCTCCCCTTCTTACAATTTTCTACCTCTTCAGCTTTATGGCACTTATTCTTTCCCCTTTTACCATCAGTCCCGCGTATTTTAACTTACTTATTCATATGTCAATGAATGCCTGGCTGGCAATAATTTTCCTTGGACTTTTCTGCTCCGGCATAGCCTACGTTCTCTGGGCGCAGGCCCTTAAGGAAATGGAGGCCACTACTGTTGGAGTATTTCTTTACATCGAGCCTTTCGTAACGGTCTTTACCGCATGGCTGATCCTTCAGGAGCATATTACAATCCTTACCATTATTAGCGGACTCATAATTACTCTCGGGGTCTTTTTTGTCAACCGGAGGCCAAAACCTTTCCCTGTAAAATCCTGAAACAGGAGGATGGAGATTTTCCATCTGAGAGTGACAACGGTACCTTGATTTAATAATATTTTTGAATATTTTTAGATTATTACACAACAATGCCGGGTCCGGGATATGAAATTTAGTCTTGTCTGGAATGCTACCAAGGAAACATTCAGCAAGTGGAGCGACGATAAAGCTCCCAAGCTTGCCGCCTCACTCTCCTTTTATACAATTTTCTCAATTGCGCCTATGCTCCTTTTAATCATTGCAATAGCGGGCTTGGTTTTCGGAAACGACGCCGCTCAGGGAAGAATTGTCGAAGAGCTACAGTCTTTTGTAGGAAGAGAAAGCGCAGTCTTAATCCAAAATGCAATTAAGCAGTCGAGCAATATACAGTCAGGTATAATAGCAACAGTTATAGGAGTCGTTACGCTGCTACTGGGTGCCTCGGGCGTTTTCCTGGAGCTTCAGGATTCACTTAATATGATCTGGAAAGTAAGGCGCAGACCCACAAAAGCACTTGTTGCATTCGTAAAAAGCCGCCTGGTTTCCTTCTCACTCATTATTGCTGTTGGAATACTCCTTATGGCTTCCCTTATCGTAAGCACTGTAATTACTGCGCTCAGCGGTTTTATAGAGCGCTATATTTCGATCCCCGCCTTTGTCTTAAGCCTGACGGATTTTGTAGTCTCACTTATAATCATGATTGTGCTCTTCTCGATGATATACCTTGTACTGCCGGACGTGAAGCTGTCCTGGAAAGATGTCAGAATAGGAGGGCTGATTACTTCCCTCCTGTTCATATTAGGTAAATACCTGATAAGCCTGTATCTGGGCAGAAGCAGCGTCAGTTCGACTTTCGGAGCGGCCGGGTCGCTTGCAATATTCATCATCTGGATTTATTACACTGCCCAGATACTTTTTCTTGGAGCTGAGTTTACCTATGTCTATGCCGTCAAATTCGGCTCGGGCATTGTTCCCAAGTAACTTTAAGTAAAGTACCTTAATACCTGGTTTCTTTTACTCTTACAGGCTGCATATCGTGAGGCTCACCCAGCTTTCCACCGAATGCTGCGGCAACAGCGCCTAAGATCAGGCCGATAAAAGCAAAGATGGCTGCCTTAGACATTGCAGATGCAACCACGTCACCCGTCTCCCGGGCCTTCTGAATAACAGTATCCTTGGTTGCTGAAAGTTTCTGTTTCGACTGGTTATATGTCTGAATCCAGTTGTCCACTATCTGGTTTGCCTCTTCGCGGCTTTTGCCCGTCCTTTTCATAATAACGTTTACAGCCGCATCACGGTCGGCAGCATTGACAATGTTCTGCCCCCGGCTGAAAAGACGGTCTATAAGATTATCGGCTTCATTTCCTGTAGACTGCGGGTTCTGTGCTGCATTGCCGGCACTCCCGGTCACGTCCTGCATAGCCTCGTTTCCCTGACTCTTCAGGCTCTCGGGCTGAAGCTCAGGCTTCCCGGTCTCACGCAACGTACGGCGCGCCTCGGCTTTTAAGTCGGCCAGGTCAATTCCGCTCTTCTGAAGCTGTCCTTTTACAACACCCGCTACTTCAGGGGCCACGGCCTGAACTCCTTGTCCCGCCATGGAAAGCGTCTTTCCAACAACGCTTCCAACTCCGCTTATTACACTCCCTACTGCCGTGGTAAGCAGGTACAAGAATACTAGCGTGAAGACGCTGAAAGTCAGCACTCCGTGCAGCACACTGTCGAAGGATCTTGGAACTCCTGCCAGGCGTGATGATGTCATACCGCCCAGAAAAAGTGAAATCAGCATGCTTATAACCCACCAGATGAGTGCCCCTGTTCCAAGCCCCGAAAGAGGATTACTCTGCTGCAGCGGCTCGATGGACCCGAATCCAATTCCTAAACCCAGAAGGCTTAAGAGCAACTGAACAACCAGCGCAACTACCACTCCTGCGATGACCGCTCCCCATGAGATTCTTTTCAATATTCCGGGACGTGTTTCCTCAACTCTTACCTCCCTGGATCTCGGTGGTATGGGATCTCTTTCCGGCGGGATATATCCCGGATTTATCTCTTCAGCCATAATTTATTCTCCTTCTTTTATTTTACATTTTGCCTTCCCGGATATTCAACTTCTGCATCCCGGGAAAGGATTATTATTAAGCAGAACTCTTCATGGCATTTCCCTTTTCAGATAATCAATCCTTTTTCCCTTCATTTTAATATATGACTTCATTCTTTTAATACAAGACCTAAAGAAGTCCGCCCTCCGGGAGCTGGAATGGAATGAATTGCAGAGTCTTAAAAGAGCGGGCAGGAAAATAAAAAAGGGCAGATTTTATTCTGCCCTTTAATCTCACACAACAACACCCAAGTTATTCTTTTACAATACGTTAGGTGCCATCGCTTAATTTAACACATTGACATCTAAACGCCGCTTATTGTCATCTTTTTAACCTTGATGGAGGGGCAATAAACTGAGCCTGTCTTAATCGGATCATTGCCTATTATTTCGATATTGTTCAGTATGTCAAACATGGTTGAGGCTATGGTAAACTCATTTACCGGGTAGGCGATCTTTCCGTTTTCAATCCACAAGCCCTGTGCTCCTCTGGAGTAATCCCCCGTCTGAAGTATCTCGCCGAAGCCTGAAGTGTAGGTTATAAGAACCCCGTTATCGATTGTCTTTATCATGTCTTCCAGGCTGTTCGTCCCGCTTTCGAGGTAAAGGTTACTGACCCCGTCAGCGTTTCCTGTCGTCTTCATGTTTAGCTTTTTTGCCGAATATGAATCCAGAAGGAAGGTCTTAAGAACCCCCTTTTCAACAACAACTTTTCTCCTGCTTTTTACCCCTTCGCCGTCAAAAGGACGCGAGGCAACCTGCCCCGGAATGAGCGGGTCTTCCACTATCGTGATGTTCTCCCCTGCTATTTTCTGCCCCAGCTTGTCCGTTAAAAACGACTGCTTAGTGTAGATGTTGCCCCCGCTTATAGCCTGAACGAGGAATGACAACAGCCCCCTGGCAACCGTGTTTTCAAAGATCACAGGAACCGTCTGAGTCTTTGGTTTTCTGGCTCCCCTTTTCATCATTGTACGCTTTGCAGCCTTTTCGGCTACACTTTCAATCGGGTCCAACTGGTCAAATCTGCTGGCTACAGTGTACCAGCCTCCCGACTGCTTTCTTGCGGAATTAAGCCCATCCACGGCATCAGGAATTGCACATGAACTTTGCATCCCGCAGTCCGACTGCCTGTAGCCTTCACAGAAGCCCAGGGAATTTGCCAGAACAAAATGCCCTGTGCTGCTGTATACATTAGCCCCATCGGCAATAAGATCTTTGTCGTATTTAAGAGAAAGGCTTTCAAGCTCTTTTGCCATTTCAATACGCTTTTCAATTGTAACGGACTCCTCATCAGGATCGTACAAACTGAGGTCAGCCTCTGCCATTCCAAGCTCATCTTTTTCAGGAAGCACGTAAAACTCGTCTGCCCCCGTGTACTTTACTATCTTCATGGCATCTTTGACCAGGTTCTTTAATGCCGGTTCGGATAGATCGCTGGAGGATACGACTGCCTTTTTCTTATCCTTGCTTACTGTAAGTGAAAGCGCTTTTGAATTTGACTGCGTAAGGGTGTCTATCTTCTGGTTGCGGACTGAAACATCTTTGTGTGTACTGTAGCTGATACGGACAACAGCCGTATCCCCGCCCTGCTTTTTGACCAGACTGATGACTTCCTGAGCCAGTTTTTTATGTTCATCAAGTAACATTTTTTACTCCGGATTTTGGTTTTACATGCCGCCAACTGTGATTTCAGATACCTTTACTGTAGGAAGTCCTACTCCAACAGGAACCGATTGCCCCTTGCCGCAGGTCCACATGCCGTCGGAAAACTTAAAGTCATTTCCGACCATTGTAACTTTGGTAAGGACGTCAGGCCCGTTGCCGATCAGTGTAAAGTTTTTAACCGGATAAGTCATCTTTCCATTCTCGATCATAAAGGCCAGGGTGGGATTGAAGACAAAGTCGCCATTTGAGATATCCACCTGCCCGCCCGAGAAGGTTTTGCAGTAAACGCCTTTCTTAATGGAAGATATGATCTCCTCAGGGTCAGTTGTACCATTTTCAAGGTATGTAACGGTCATCCTTGGAATCGGGTAATACTTGTAGGATTCCCTTCTGCCGTTTCCGGTCTGCTTCACCTTGTAGTAGTTTGCGCTGATCCTGTCGTGCATATAATCTTTCAGGATTCCTTTTTCAATTAGCGTCGTCTTGTTTGAAGTCACCGCCTCGTCATCAAAGTTAATGCTTCCGCGGTCATTTGGAATTGTGCCGCCATCGTAAACCGTGCAGAGCTCCGAGGCCACTTTCTGCCCGATGCGTCCTGAATAAGCAGAAGTACCTTTTCTGTTAAAGTCGGCTTCCAATGGGTGCCCTATGGCCTCATGAAGGAGGATTCCTGAATCTCCTGGTGAAAGAACAACAGGCATAGGGCCTGCGGGAGCGTTCCTGGCCGTAAGCAATAAAAGCGCCTGTTCTACGGCTTCTTCGGCAAGCTTTGTGTGACTTTTAACCTTCTTGAAATATTCCATCCCTATTCTGCCGCCGCCGCTCATGCGTCCCGACTGGCGTTTCCCCTCTTCTTCTGCAATAACCGATACATTGTAGCGCATAAGGGGCTGATAGTCTTCCATAAGGACGTTTTCGCTGTTTGCAACAACAATAAAACGTTCAGAATCCAGGAAGTTTGCGCTCACCTTTGTAATGCGCTTGTCCTTCAGGAAAGCTGCGTTTTCGGACTCCTTGAGGAGTTTTATTTTTTCATCAAGCTCCACTTCGCTGAAAGGAAGGCTTATTTCATAATAATTCTTAATTTTCTGGTTTGTAACGTTGGCTGCGAAGTTCTTTTTTGCCCCGTTTGCAATATTTGCAGCCGTAAGGGCAGCATTCTTTAGGCTCTCAAATGTCATGTCTTCAGAATATGCGTAGCCCGTCTGATCCCCTTTTAAGACCCTGATTCCGATGCCTGAGGAGATATTCTTTGAAGCGTTCTTAATTATCCTGTCTTCAAGGAAAATGCTGTTATTTATACTGTAGTCGGCATAGAGGTCGGCATAGTCGCCTCCTTTTGAAAGGGCAATTCCAAGAAGTTTATTGATTGTAACATTATCAAGACCGCAAAGTGTCTTAAAAAATTCATAGGATGAGACTCTGCCCATTGCCTTTGCGGCAAGTGCCCTGTCCAGCATCGGGTTTACAAGTGCCGCTCCCACAGCCAGTGTCCCGGTGATCTTCAGGAAATCCCTTCGGGAGATGCCCGAAAAATTGTCGCTCATATTTGAAGCCTCCAAATGTGGAATGGATAAATAGCTGAAATTCAGTTATGCAAGATCATTGATATTTTCTGAATAATCAAGAAAAGAAATATGATTTTGTGAAGTACGGCCGGATAATGTTAAAGGCGGCTTATCCATTCCATAAACGGTAAGGGAAAGCCGCCAGGTAGACTTTTTATGAATTACCTGAAGTCAATATTTACGTCCTCCAAAGGCCAGCGTGCCCTCAGGTTCAGCGTATCGGGATAGACGGTAAACCTGTCTGATGGCCTGAATGGGAACGGTTTGCCTGTATTATAAACTCCCGTGCTGTCTCTGTCATCGAAGCTCCAGATCTGATACTTGCCGGGATTGACTTTGTTAAAGTTGAAATCCCTTTTCCTACCAATCCGTTTTTTGTAAACCGGCCTGTTCTTATCCACCCCCTGGAGCACTACGACCAGATTGCTTTTATTCATATTTGTATCGGGCCTGACAGTGCCGGAGACTCCGGAAAACTCCATTCCCGAACTGGTGGTAAATGTCAGCGTATAGACTGAATCGGTTCTGTTTCCAGCAGCATCTTTAATCTGATTCAAGTCCACTTTTATCGAGTACTTCAGCCTTGGCTTCAGCTCAGAGTTTACCTTCACCTTAAAGGATGCATTGTCGATAAAACTTACCTCCACAGGCAGTTTGTTTCCCAGTCTGTCTATGGCGGAAATTCCCTTCTTAGCCTGAAGAGAATCAAAGCCATCATCAAAATAGAAAGCAAATTCAGGCCTTGAAGGTTCCACCTCCCCTTCATTCGAGCCGGGCTTTGTCTGCAGAAGCCTTGGGGCAGAGGTATCGGGCTTTGTACTGGCAGTAAGCTTTACAAAATCATTACTTGTAGCATTGCCATGCCTGTCAGAAACCCTTTTGGCAAAAAGATATATGTTGTCCTGATCAGATGGAGTTTCCTTTAATGCAAGTACCAATTCGTTGGCCTTAGCCCGTCCCTTAAAAGCATAAAGAGGGGAAAACTCCTTTTGTGTGGTGGAATCGAAAACAAAGAAGTTGCCCGCGTTTATTATAGTGCTGTCGAATTCCTCGCTGATAGTGGTAAGTATGTGGAAGCGGTCGGTCATTGCCGCCGAAACGAGTCTAGGCTTTACAGTATCCTCTTTTGAGAGGAAGTAATCCATGTTTCTGAAAACAGAATCTTTTCCTGACAAAGTTATATCCCTGTAAGGCGCACCGTATAGGTCCTCGCCTACATTATAAATAAAATCCCGGAATTCATCTTTTATTGCAAAAACCCTGTATGTGCCATCAGCCATCCCAAGGAGTTTGAAGCTCCCGTCCTTTCCTGCCTGCGATACATACTTTGGTTTTTCTTTCGAAGGATTGATCTGAGCCCCGGTATTCTGGTATGCATAGACCATTACGCCTGAGGGGTCGGCTGTAAGTACTTTCCCCTCAACCATACCCTTATCTATTCTGTTTCCGGTTGAGAATGAAAAAGAATAAGCCTGAGCCATCCTGTTCCTGTTATTTAAGTCCACAAGGTCCGTTCCGAGCGTTACAACATAAGTCAGGCTGTCGCGGAGATGTTCAGGAAAGTTTACCCTCAGGGTTTTTCCGCTCCAGTCATATTCTAACTGCCCTTCTATGGCAGGAGAAATAAAAATGGCGTCCTGAGCCGAGCGTCTGTCTACGTACTCGGAAAAATTAACTTCAAAGTACCCCTCATGAAAACCTGTTGTGCCGTTTTCAGGATAAACAGAAACAACTTCCGGGGGGGTCCTGTCTATGGGTCCTCCTCCCGGCGGGAGCTGATTTGCACAGCTTGCCAGTAAAAGCGGCAGAACCGGTAAGATAAGAAGTTTGATTATTTTTCTGCCTGTTTGTCCCGCCATTGTCTGTATGCTCTCACTAATTTTTGATGTTCTGAAAATGATGTAGAAAACTTATGCCCGCCCGTTCCATCGGCAACAAAATAGAGATAGTTATGCTTTGCCGGATAAAGAGCCCCCATAATTGCCGCCCTGCCCGGGTTGCCTATTGGTCCTGGAGGCAGGCCGTAATATAAATAAGTATTATAGCGCGAGTCAAGCAGGAGATCCTTATTGTAAAGTCTTCTCCAGCGCCCTAAGAGAGCATACTGAACGGTCGGATCGGCCTGCAGCTTCATGCCTGTCTTCAGGCGGTTATAATAAACCCCGGCAATAACGGGATACTCCGGAATCCTAGACGACTCGCCCTGAATAATCGATGCAACGGTAAGGACTTCACGCATATTATATTTCATCTTTCCGAGTTGCTCCTTCAGGCTGTCCGTAAAAAATCTGTTAAACTCTCCCCTCAGGCGGGCTATTACCTGGCGCGCAGGTGTCTTGTCGTAAAAATAATAGGAATCCGGCATTAAATACCCTTCTATCGAAGGGGCCTCAATGCCCAATGAATCAAGAAATCGCCTGTCCTGACAAAGCCTTATCACCTGAAGGCTATCCAGGTGCAGCCTTTCTTTAAGTATATGGGCAAACTGATAAATAGTGAAGCCTTCACTGAAAGTAACAAGTGAAGAGACCTCCCTTTTACCTGATATAAACAGCTCCATAAGGCCCACGTAGCTCAGCCCGTTTGGGATCTTGTACCGCCCGGCCTTAAGGTTCCTTCCGCCACCCATGACAATTGCCGCAACCCTCATATTTGTCTTGTCCGGAATTATCCCTTTGGCATAGAGTGAATCTATGGTATTATTCAGAGTCATCCCGTGCCTGATCTCGAAGGTAACAGGAGACTGCCACTTGTAGTAATTTGGCGAGAAAAAAGTATAAATAAGAACTGCCAGAGTAATAACAAAAGCTGCTGCTACAACAATCAGCTCTTTTTTACTCAGCAGATCCTTAAATGACTTTTTTTTTTCTGAATTGGAAGAATTATTTTGCATTAATCTTTGATGACTCTGCTTTCTGAGTAGATCTGGACTCATCCAGGATTCTTTCGTAGATCCTGTCGAGCGATTCCCTTGAAAGCGGCCCTTTGTTAGACCTGTTTATTTTTTCTGAAACATCCCTCTCGCGTTCCGGCGAATATATCGGCTGCCCTAAGGCAATTTTAACCCTTCCTATTAAAACAGCCACGTCGGTACGCTTGTTTAGTATATATACTAAAATTTTGTCAAAAAAATCTATTCTTTTTCTGCATTTCTTAAGAAGCTTAAGCTTCTCTTCATCAGAAAGCTTATGAATATCCTGGTACTTTTTCACTGAA
Source organism: Acidobacteriota bacterium (assembly GCA_050258415.1). GTDB lineage: Bacteria > Bacteroidota > Ignavibacteria > Ignavibacteriales > SURF-24 > JAAXKN01. Next base: position 10,089 of record JBLMYS010000376.1, read on the forward strand.
AGCATACTTTACCCGGCAAATGTAGTTGAAGAAAGTCCCGGGAAAGCATTGTAATCCAGGGAATACTTATTACCATTCTCGAAAAGCCTCTTGCCCCGGTAAGCTATCATTGCAGCGTTATCGCCGCAATAAACAAAGTCGGGAATAACGAGTTTTTTCCTGTACTTTGAAGCAACCACTGCCATTGCATCCCTGAGGGCTTTATTTGCCGCCACACCGCCTACAAGTGAAAGTGAGTTTACCTTGTATTCCTTAAGAGCTCTTTCGACGTTCTGAACGAGAGCCTTAATTACGGCTCTCTGAAATGAAGCTGCAATGTCGGGCAGGTCCTCCTCAGGCACATTTTTATCACGGCCATAGGTCTGTTGAAGATAGCGCAGAACGGCAGTCTTAAGTCCTGAAAATGAAAAGTCGTACGGGTTTTTCAGGCTGGCTACCGGGAACTGTATTTTCTCGGGGTTTCCAAGTGAAGCTGATTTTTGTATCTTCGGGCCTCCGGGATAACCCAGGCCCAGCATCTTGGCCACCTTATCGAAGGCCTCCCCTGCAGCATCATCAACAGTTGTACCCAGCTTAATTATCTCGGTATCGCTTTTTACGATTAAAAGAAGCGTATGCCCCCCCGAGACCGCAAGAGCCAGATACGGAAATTCCGGCTTTTCCTCCATTAAAAATCCGGAGAAAATATGCCCCTCAATGTGGTTTACAGGTATAAAAGGCTTATTTAATGAATAAGCCAGCGACTTGCCGAATGTAAGCCCTACAAGAAGAGCTCCTATAAGCCCCGGCCCTGCAGTGGCACAGACAACATCAACGTCATTTAAGCTAATTGCCGACTTCCCCAGGGCATCCTTTAACAGCGGGATGATTATCTGTAAATGGGCGCGGCTCGAGAGCTCAGGAACCACGCCTCCATAATTTACATGAAAATCCTGTGAAGAAATTAAATTTGAAGTTAATTTACCGTCACGAATTATAGCTACCGAAGTTTCGTCGCAAGAACTTTCAATTCCTAATACATTCATTTATTTAAACATAAAAATACTTTTTGTAATGTACCATGCAACCTGCGGATTCTCTTTTAATCTTCTGATCGAATACTTATACCACTGTTTACCGAATGGTACATAGATCCTGATCTTATGCCCGGCTGCGTTTATCTTGTCCCTCAGGTCTTCCTTTACTCCGTAGAGCATCTGGAACTCATACTTATCCTTTGGAACATTCATCTCTTTAAGGAGCTTTAAGGCGCCATTGACCAGGTAATCATCGTGTGTGGCAATACCCACGTAATTTCCGTCTTTAAGCATCGCTTTAAGTATTTCCAGGTAATTGTCCCTGATCTTCTGTTTGTCCTTATAAGCTATTTCTTCGGGCTCGATATAGATACCCTTGCACAGTCTGTAATTTGTACCTATTTTATTTAACAACAAAACGTCGTTTAAGGTTCTTTTTAAGTATGCCTGAACCACAACGCCAACGTTGTCAAATTTTTCTCTTAAACACTTTAGAAGCTCAAAAGTTGCATCCGTGTAAGGAGAATCCTCCATATCCAGACGCACAAAATTATTCAGTTCTTTTGCTCTTGCAACAACTTCTGAGGTCTCTTTAAGCCCGTATTCCTTGTCTAGTCCAAGTCCGAGCTGTGTGGGTTTAACAGAAAGATTTGCCATAAGATTGTTGTTCTTAATGGCTTCAAGGACTTCCAGGCATTCTGTTTTTGCCTGAAGGGCTTCGCTTTTGGTCTGAATAGCTTCGCCTAAAACATCCATGGTTGCATAAATTCCCTTGGAATTTAATTCCTTTACAACTCTAATTGCATCCTGAAGCGTATCACCTGCTATATAGCGCTGGGCGAATATTTTTACAACGGGCTTCGGAAGAAGCTCAACAAATTTAACAATGGTATTGTTTAATGTTGACACTGTAACTCCAATTTTTTGTTCAACAAATTTACTCTAAGACTTAGAATTAAGCAAACTCTTCTTTTCCGTTAAAGGACCTTTTATCCATTCTCATTTAATATAATGTATTTTGAACAATTGACATTTAATATCTTTTATGTATATTATTGTAAGTCTCTGAATGCATAGCTTATGAATTTGGATTCCGTATCGTTTAAACACGCCTGCGTATATTGAAAGTGCCGCAAGGATAAAACATGAGACCTGTTCTTTTCATTCACCTATTCTGATTTCAGGGAAAGACCTGACAATTAGTGTTATTAAATATTTTCACTTATTTCTATGTAATTCTTTACTATTAAACTCTTTACGGATTACCTTTTCAAGTTTCCCGATCTAATAACAATCAATTAATGGAGGTTCTAATGAAATCAACTTTTAAGGTATTTGCATCACTTTTGGTAGTATTTATGCTACTTTCAGTTGCTACTTCCGCACAGTCAGAAAACCCCTTCAAGAAAAACACACAGGTTGGCCAGGTGGGTTTGGGCCTTGGAATGGCTGGTATTTATGGCACGGCCAGCGTTCCGCCGATCAGTTTAGGTTTCCAGTACGGCATTGAAGACAAGATTTCCGTAGGCGGAATACTGGGCTATGCAAGCTCCACAGTAGACTGGGGATACTGGAATGACAACTATACCTGGAAGTACACCTATTTCCTTATTGCAGCAAGGGGTGAATACCACTTCCTGGAAACCGTCAAAAACCTGGACGGTTATGCCGGACTGACACTTGGCTATAACATTGTAAGCTTCACCGAACCAACAGGTTATAGTAATGCTTTTGGATACAGCACCTCTGGCAGCTATGCTGTTATCGGTGTCCACGGCGGCGTACGCTACTTCTTTAACCCGAATTTTGCCGTTTTCGGTGAACTTGGCTACGGACTTGGCATTATTACAGCAGGCATTGCTTATAAATTCTAAGTAAAAGCTTTTTCCCGCACTTAGGCCCTTTATACACTGTGTAAAGGGCTTTTCTGTTTATGCTCCTTCCCCAAAAAAATCACTGTTTCCAAATAAAGCTATTTACTTTCATCTTGAAGCTTTTAATATGTAATTAACAGCCGGAAAAGGAGACAAAATGAACAAAGTATTTACTGCTGCTATTTTTCTTTTACTATTCTTTTCTTCATCAGCTTTTTCACAGAGTAAGAACCTGGAATATGGTTTCGGTGGCGGATTAACCTATGTCTTAGGACCCAGTGCTTATACAAGCGACATCGATACCACAGGAAACCTCGGGCTTAAATCGGGCTATCACCTCCAGGGTAAAATTAAATTCGGACTTCAGCCCATACCACTAAAACTTACAGGAAGACTCGCTTATACCTCAATAAGCGGAAGTAAGAATAATGTGATCGTAAACCCTACTACGGCAATTGACCTGGAGTCATCGACGAGCATTTTTACATTTGCTATCGGAGCCGAATACCTGTTAAACACAGAATCTATGTTCTCACCCTATGCTGACCTTGAACTACAGATGAATGCCCAGGGAAAGACAAATTTCAGCAGGGTTTTCCCAAATACAACGCAGGAATTCTCTACAGACAGCCGTGCCAGATGGGGCCTTGGATTAGGAGCCGGAATTGACGTTGGAATCATGAGTCAACTGAACCTGGATGCAGGCATAAGATTCAACTTTGTGAACCTGTTCGGAAAGATGAGCAATGAGGACGGGTTTAATACCTTTACGCTCTCTGTAAACCTGCTCTATCACGCCAGGTAAAGAGGCTCTGTCTTTGAATGCACTGCACATTTTAAAAAGCAAAAAGCCATCGTTTTTAAGACGATGGCTTTTTTAAGTGCGGAAGAGGGGACTTGAACCCCTATGCCAATTAAGGCACTACCCCCTCAAGATAGCGTGTATACCAATTTCACCACTTCCGCATTAGCCATGTAAAAATAGCGTTTGATTATCAAAAAATCAACACTTTTTTTACATTTATTCCATATTTTTTCTTCTTTCTTTAAAAATTATGTCCCTGAGCTCCCGTCTGAAGTTCCTTTCGAATACCATCAGCTTTGCAATCTGCCTTTGAGAGAGTATATCTTTCAGGGAACTAAAATATTCGTCCCTCGTTTTTGCAATGCTCATGTCTACTGATTTTATATCTTCAACGTATTTTTTATAAAACTGTTCATCTCTGGCTGCGCCTCCCTCATCATTAAGCGCTTTCTGAAGCTCGTCCAATTCGTTATTCTTATGTAAGCTCAGACCCGCCATTTTATTCTGGAAATCCTTCCTCCGCGAAAAGAATTTGACCATAGTGGCTTCATCCAGATTCAGCGCCTCCATGAGCTTGATTTTTTCCAGCTCCATTATCTTCTCATGCGCTTTTGCCGACATATGATGCCCCTGCTGTGCATTGACGGCATTAAAAGATGCCGCAAAGAGAAATAGAACAAAAACTACAACTTTCATTTTTTCTCCTAAAGAATCTTTTTATTAATCATATTTTGATATATGCTTTCAGCCTCGTCGCTTGAAATTGAATTTATCAGCTCGTCGTTATCCAGGTACTGGCTCTTTGAATCAGATTCCTTGTATAACTCTTCCCCCATTGTGTTTTCAACGGCTTCGGCTGCATTATCGGGAAGTGCTTCTGCCTGAATTGTGCCCGTTTCATTTTCCATGAGATTGCTAAGTACTTCCGTCTTTACTTCGTCATTCATTTGGCTTACTGTCTTCGTAAATTCCGCCTGGCCCGTTGTTGTAGCCTTATAAAACGGGTTAAATCCAAAAGGCTTGAAAATAAAGGTGGCTATTACGGCAAGTACCGGGATCACATATGCGAGCCTGGGATAAAACCTGAAAGCCTTACCCTTCCTGGCCTCCAGCTTCCGCCTTACTTTGGGCAGGAGGTTTTCAAAATAATGACTACCGGTTTCAGTTTGTCCCAAAGCCTTAATGCCGCTTAAAACCGAGGCTTTCTTCTCCAGCTCTTTTTTAAGAAGAGGCGACTTCTCAACTTCAAGCTCAAAGGCCCTCTTCTCCTCTTCTGAGAGCAAGCCTGCAAGGTACTTTAATATTTCATCATTCGTTTTCATTTTTCTCCATCTTCTCCGTTACTTTCTTCAAGGCGTGGAAGTAATTGGCCTTTAGACCTCCAACACTCCTGCCCGTTATTTCGGATATCTCCTCATATGACAATTCATCAAAATTCCTGAGAATAAATACTTCTCTTTGTTTAACCGGAAGTTCATTCAGGACACTGTCCAGTTTTCCTATCTTCTCTTTATTTTCTATATCTTCTATTATATCTTCCGTGTCTTTAAGCGTATCGTAATCCGAATCCTCTAAAAAGAGGAATCTTTTTATTTTCCTCTTATTAAGCTGATTTATGCTCCTGGTTGCCGTGATCCTGTATATCCAGGTAAAGAGCGACGACTTAAAGTTAAAACTTTTCAGTTTGTTATAAAGAACAATCAGTACTTCCTGCGTAACCTCATCGGCATCCATATGATTTCCCAACATACGCCTCGCATGCCAGTAAATTTTCTGCTGGTACTTCGATACCAACAGATTAAAGGCCATTTCGTCTCCACTAATGAAGCGCCTGACGTATTCAAAATCTTTGTCTTCTGCCATAATTTACTGTTTGTTCAAATTTTAGACACATGGAAACGTTTATTGGTTTAAATTAACTGGATCTAAAAGACTTGATTGGTTTTTCTTTTTCAATAAGTGCTCCCCCTTTAAACCAAGCACACATGTGGCTGTGTCCAAATTATGTAAATATTCAAAAATGATATTTATCTGGATCCAGCCTGATTAATATTAAAAACGATACCTTAAAATAATAAAGGAGAATTAAAAATGAAAAGGCAGATAATAAATATAATAGCTGTAGCCTTAATTGCAGTGTTACCCTTAGGAAACCTTTTTGCCCAACAAACACAGCAGCCGCCGCAGGGAAAGGGACAGGGCAGAATGCCCGGACGCCAGAAAATGCTTCAGGAACTAAACCTCTCTCAGGATCAGAAGGATCAGATACAGAAGCTCAGAACCGAACACCAGAAACAGATGGTCGACTATCGTTCAGATATCCAGAAGACACGTATTGACATAAAGAACCTTTTTACGGGCAATAACCCCGATGAAGGCAAAATACTCGACCTTTCTAAGAAAGTAAGCGATATACAGGCTGATATGAAGGCCTCTTCAATAAAAAACTGGTTCCAGATTTATAATCTTCTTAACGACCAGCAGAAGGCAACTTTCCGCAAAATGGCCCCGATGCTCCGTGAGGGAATGGGAAAAGGCTTCCAGCAAAGAGGAAGAGGCATGATGGGTAAAGGAATGATGGGTAAAGGCATGATGCAGCACCGTGGGAAAATGGCTCCGCAGGATAACGGCTGATTTGCTTTAGCTTAAGGATATAATAAAAAAGCCGGCTGATTATTGCCGGCTTTTTTATTTTATACACATTGTCTTTTTAGTTCACCTTAAACTCTGAACTGAAGTGGAAGCTGATATCCTTATTATTTTCAATTGCCTTGTTTAAGAGCCATTCGCTTTCAGCAAAGTAAACCAGGTTGCCATCCTTGTCATGAGCTATATTGTCCGGCTTATAGCGCGTGAATTCCTCAATTTTCTTTTCATCATCTGAAGTGATCCAGCATGCCTTATAGAAATTAAGCGGCCTGAAGCGGCACGATGCGCCGTACTCGTGAAGAAGCCTGTACTGAATAACGTCAAACTGCAGCTCTCCAACGGTTCCAACAATTTTCCTGTTTCCAAGCTGCTGAATAAAAAGCTGTGCCACGCCTTCATCTGTAAGCTGCTGAATCCCCTTCTCCAGCTGTTTTGTTTTCATGGGGTCTGTGTTTATAAGCTCCTTGAAAATCTCGGGAGAAAAGCTTGGAATTCCCTTGAAGATGAGCTTTTCGCCTTCGGTTAATGTGTCCCCTATCTTGAAGTTGCCCGTATCATAAAGCCCCACCACGTCACCCGGATAAGCCTCCTCAACAAGGTTCTTCTCCTGCGCCATAAAAGTTGCGGGACTTGAAAAGCGGAAGCTCTTATCGAGCCTTACGTGATGGAAAAACTTATTCCTCTCAAACTTGCCCGAGCAGATCCTTAAGAAAGCAATCCTGTCGCGGTGCTTGGGATCCAGGTTGGCATGAATCTTAAAGACAAATCCGGAGAACTGCTCCTCCAGGGGATCTATCATACGGCGGTCGGTTTCCCTTCCCCTTGGCGTCGGAGTGACTTCTATACAGGTATCCAGAAGCTCTTTAACGCCGAAGTTATTTATGGCGCTTCCGAAGAATACCGGGGCAAGCTCGCCGTCTAAATACTTCTGGCGGTCGAAAGCGTCGTAAACCCCTTCAATTAAGGCTACATCTTCCTTAAGCTGCAATAAAGGGTCACTCCCCAGCTTTGCTTCCAGCACCTCATCATCCAGGTCCTGAACAACAAACAGATCCTCGTCGAGTTTTGTCTTATTCGGGCGGAATACGTTAAAACTTTTGTCGTAAAGGTTATAGACCCCCTTGAACATAAGTCCCTTGCCAACAGGCCAGCTTAAAGGACGGACTCTGATTGAGAGCTTGTCTTCCAGCTCATCCAAAAGTTCAAAAGGCTCACGCCCCTCACGGTCCAGCTTGTTTATAAAAATAATAACCGGTGTTTTTCTCATGCGGCATACTTCCATAAGCCTTTCGGTCTGGGGCTCCACACCCTTTACACAGTCGACAACAAGAATGACGCTGTCTACTGCCGTAAGCGTCCTGTAGGTATCCTCGGCAAAATCCTTGTGGCCCGGCGTATCGAGCAGATTGATGCGTATGTCGTTATAATCGAATGACATTACGGAAGTGGCAACAGAAATGCCTCTCTGACGTTCAATTTCCATAAAGTCGCTCGTGGCGCTTTTTTTGATCTTATTTGATTTAACTGCCCCGGCCGTCTGTATAGCGCCTCCAAAGAGGAGGAACTTTTCCGTAAGCGTGGTTTTCCCGGCATCCGGGTGGCTAATGATAGCCAGCGTTCTTCTTTTATTTATTTCCTTCTGAATACTCATATTCTAAAGTTGATTTACTCCTTCATAAACGTAATTTTATCGGTATAATTGGAATATAACATCAGTTGAGAGGTTAAAATTCCTTAAAAAGAGGATAATTTAACAGAAACCTGACCCGGGGCAAAGCCCGGAGCGAAGCTTTATTTTGCGTGTGCTAGTAGAATGTGTGAAAAAACTGTTTCATAGGATGTAAAAATACGAAAAAGCGGGATTTTATCCTAACGGGGGCGCGGAATTGCAGAGAAGAGCTCTGAGGCTTAGGAAAGGAAGGAAATAGTATTAAATCGGTTTAATTGAAAGAATTTTCTGAATTATTTCATCACGCAGCAGATCCAGGTCACCCGAAGTATCAATGGAATTAACCCAGTTTTCCAGTTCCCGGGTATTCTTTCCTTTTGACTTCAGGCTGTCAATCCTGTTAAGGAGAGTGGAAAGGTAGCGCATGTCGGTCACTCCCTGCCGGAATCCTTCCCACTGTATTGTGGAAATAAGCCCGTCAGATGTGGGATAGGTAAACGTTTCCTCGCGGTAACGCTTGTAATCGAAGTCATTCCACATTGCGTTGTAGTTTTTCTGATAGGCGTAATCCATGCAGCCATTATAGCCCGCCTTAAAGAGGGCAATTCCGAAGTTCCGCCTGTAGATTTCAGGGTTCTCCTGCCCTACCTGAGGATTTGAATAAGAAAAGATCTCGTTGCCTTTGGAATGGTAAAGATGAGCCTGCTCGGGGCTCAGCGGGCCCTGTATTACGGCTGCGTCCAGTATGTCTCCCATAATCTGGAAAGTCTCACTGTAGCCGGCCACAAATATCTTAACTCCCATTTCACGCGCCAGCTCCCAGGCGTGCCTTTGATCTAAGAGCGCGTCGCCCCGGGCCTCATCCTCACCGTAAATGTAGAGCTGTTTATAGCCGTATTTTTCAATTACGGACTTAAAATCAAGTATCCTTTTCTTAAGTACATTCAACTGCTCTTCTGTCTTCGGGGGGCCCTTAAACCAGTCCAGAAGCGTGCTGTAGAACCTGTCCTTTGGCAGGCCCACGCGTTCCCTGATCCTGATGTTTTCTTCCAGGTGCTTTATATCCTGGTAGTTATTGGGATAGAGGACGCCGTGCTCTTTCATGTCCTTCAGCTCCAGAAAAAGCTGTTCAGGCGTCTTGTCCATGCAGTTAAAAGGCCTCAGTTTCCAGTCTCTTAATGCGCCATGATAATAAAGAGAGTAACTTACGCGTGATTCGTCGAGCTTAAAAGGAAGCACCTCAATTTCAAGTGGGAATTCAATGAGCAGCCCCTTTTTCGATGAGATCTTAAAGACAGACGTATACCTGCCAGGCTTTGCATCCGGAGGGATATGCATTGTAAGCCAGATCTGCCTGTTTGTGGTGCCGTCAAGGCTAAATGGCCTGAGTGTCTTACTGTCTTCAATTATAACGTCATCCGGAAACTTTACCTCCGGAGAACTGATATCGATATATTTTCTTTTTCCTGAAGTCTCTTTAACCAAAAGGTAATTAGTCTTGTCCTCGTAGTTAACTCTTACCAGGCTGTCATTTTTTACAAGAAGCTCCTGCGTCAGTATTTTTTTGTCCGTTTCCGAGGATTTAACGCCGGCCTGATACCAGACCTTTGCAATAGAAACATCCAAAGCCGAGCGGTTTATTAAAGTGGCTGATTTTACAGAAGTCTTTTTCTTTGGATTTTTCTCTGAAGCTTTCTCAACTGAAGGGGTAAAATCGCTCCAGCTCATAGTGATATCCTTCAGCTCCCCTTTAGGCTGCATTAGAAATGTAAGGGAAAGATATTCATCCGGGGCACCTCTGCCTGCAAGCTTTTTAAGCCTGAGAATATCGTTGGGAAGATTCATTCCTGTAAGCCTGTTGAACTTTGTTGCAGGGAAAGAGAAAAACATGGCCTCTGAGGCCGGGTCACTGACGTCCGACTTAATGAGCTCGACCTTGGAAGAATAGTTGTTTAATAAACTTCCCAGTTCCGTAATTGCTTCAGCAGAGAGGTTTTTCCCGCTTTTCCCGTCATTATAAAGCTGCTCAATTTTATTTCTGTCTTCATAAAGTTCATTTAAGTATTTCTGAGCAAGAGGTGAAAGCGTCTTTTCCCTCAGGTCAGGAACCGAAGGCAGGCTCCCTAAATCATCCTCATTTCCCGAGGCAAAGCTGAACCTTGAAAAATAATTGTTCCACTGCTTTTTGAGATATTTCTGAAGGTCGGAAATATTGTACGTGCGCCCTTTGAGTTCAAGCTTCCCAAGATAAAAAGTCAGCCTGTGCTCCCCTTTTCCCTTCATGAAAATGCCGAAGCGCTCAAGCTCGCGCCCCTGGCTGTATGAGGAAGCCAGGAGTGCACTGTTATAAAAGTTCGCCTCATTATCCAGGTCTTCTTCTGTTATACTGCCGGAAATATTACTCCAGCCGTTATATAAACTGATATGAGAATTATATTTCGAACGGGCAGGAGGATAAATAAAGCTGAAGCCCATGCTTAAAAGCTTATCGGCCGAGCTGTCGGCCCAGATCTTAGCTGAATACTTAAGGTCGCCATGAAACTTTACCCTAATGGGAATTGCCCAGTAATAAAAGCATTCCTTATCCTTGTCACCGTGGAGCGTAACATCAAACTTTAATGTGCGCCTCCCCTCAAACTTCCTTTCACTCGTAAGCCCCAGGTAATTCACGGTAAAACCTGCATTTGAAATCCAGGGTTTTACCATGAGGCTGCTGCTGTCAAAATTCTCCGCATAGACAAAGTCGTGCGAAAGGATTGATATATTGGCAAAATAATATACTAAGAGGACTAAGAGCACAAAGACTCTTACCAGGTATGCTTTCATTTATATTTCCTTAACCTGTAGCAGGGATGTATTTTCTGTCTAAACAAGCAATAGAAGCAGAATTGCCGCAAACGGCAGAGCAAAGGAAGCATAGAAAAGTATATTTGTAACTTCAGCCTTTATTGAAATTATCACCTTGTACCATAGGTAAAAGATAAACGCCTCCAGAAAGCTCACGCTGAAGTACTCGTCGAAATAAAATTTGATGAAGCTGTTTACAATAAATGTGAGAAGAATAAAAACAATTACGGTGAGGTCTATTCCGTTAAGGATCACTTTCTTGACCGGGAAAAGCTTGTCGCTTGCAATAAGGAACAGAATTATTATCAGCGCAAGCACATAGTAGCTTATCTCTGTAAGCTGCCCCAGATTAATGCTGCTCAAAGACAGGTTGAATAATGCCGGCGAATTAAGATTTG
>JBLMYS010000377.1:0-3576 GCA_050258415.1 Acidobacteriota bacterium
ATCACGTCGGCAATGTTTGAAAGTGGAGCTAGTGTGAATAGAATTACTTCGTGAGGATACTTCCTTAGAGTCTCAATTATAAAGTCTGGGGCGGATTTACTAATGGGCCTCAGTGCCTTAAAACCCTCGGCCCAGTAGAACTGGTCGCTATAGATGCTTTTACCCGTATCTTTGCCTACAACCATCGGAGTCTCCCTTCCTACAATAACAGGAATCTCTTCATGATGAATCATGTGCAGCATCTTGCAGGCAATCTGCGCTCTTTTATCGGTCTGGCCGTTTTCCATAACAAGCCCCATTATTTCAAACTCAGGGCTTGAAAACATGAGGGCAAGGGCAAAAGCGTCGTCAATATCTCCCCCTAAATCGCAGTCAATTATAACCTTCTGCCTTTTATGTGGCGCGTTTCCATGCGGCAGGACAATGCCTGAAAATAACAGGACCATAAGAAAAGCTGAAATAACTCTCATAAAAAGTTTACTCCAAACGGTTTCAGCCTTAACATATCAAATCCCCCCTTTACTTGCAACAGGCATATTTCCCGGGCAATAGTGAGTATAATCACGCTTTCATTCGCCAATTTATTCGAAATTGTCTTTGGAAATGGAGACATCGTAATCCCTTGCAAATTATATCTATCTTAATTAAACTTTACACACAATATCAACGCCCTTACATTTAATGGGAAAGTCCCGGTAATTCTTCACATACTTCACTTTCCCGGATAGATATATACTACTTACTCCTTTTCATGCCGGCTCATTATTATCTGACGGTATTATATATGCTCAAAAAGTGAGCAAAACCAGAATAGCTCTATTCACAAAAGGAGGGCAACATGTTACATAGCGTTAAAGAACTGGAAGGATACGACATACTCGCTGCCGACGGACAGATGGGAAAAGTCTATGAATTTTATTTCAGCGACTCCGACTGGTTTGTGCAATACCTGATCGCCGACGTCGGGCATTGGCTATATGGCAAGTTCGTCCTGCTCGAACCGCAGGACCTCCTTCAGCCCGATACGGAAAAGAAAACTTTCCCGGTTGTTCTTACCAAAGAACAAATTGAACAGAGCCCCGATATCTCTACTAAAAAAATTAAAGTCCACCGCAACGCCTATCTCGTTAATGAATACGGATGGCCTAACTTCTTTGAAACTAGCGAGGGATTCTATTCCGACGTCGTCTCCGACTCCGAACTGAGTAAAGACGGAATCCAAAGACACGCCGGGGAACACTACGACCCTCACTTAAGAAGTACCTGGGAGGTTACCGGCTTCAGGCTCCATGCTATGGACGGGGAAATCGGCCACGTTGAGGACCTTCTCTTTGATGACTCAAACTGGAAAGTTAAATACCTGTGCGTAAACTTGAGAAACTGGCTCCCGGGAGGGAAAAAAGTCCTTATTCCTGTCCTCCTCGTCTCTAAGGTCGATGCCGATCAGCAGTCGATCTATATCGAAATTCCAAAGGAGAAAATTAAAAATAGCCCGGAATTCCATCCCAACAGCCTTAAGGACGCAAAGTTTAAGGACGAACTGATAAAATATTACACAGCCTGATTGTGCAAAATATACTGCCGATGTTATTACTTCGGGCCTGTGAAGCAGTCACAAATACACTGAAGAGGGAATTTTTTAAACAATTTAATAAAGAGGAAACGATGCCTGAAAGATTTTTTATGTCAGCACCCGAAACGGACAAGAATGAAAGAAATGATGAACTGCCAGGCCCTGTCCCCGAATGCTTTAAGGATGAACTCCGAATGCTGAATAATGTTAAATTCACCCTTTGCACCAATACCGATATCATACAATCGCTTCCAAGCTTTGTCCAGGCGCTCGACACATTTGAAGATTATATAAACAAAATCTCCGGTATGTATAAGGATACCAAAACACGTCTCATTAAATTTACCTGTAAGCTTGCCACAGCTGTCAATACATACGGCGTCATGACTGAAAACGATGAGCTGATTTCAGAATCCTCCGTCGATGAAGACGACCTGGAAACCCAGAGCGACGAGATTCTTTTGAATAAAAGCAGCCGTATTTTAGAACATGCCAGAAAATACCTCCAGGCGCCTAATCCTTTCGGTATCTATCATGAAATTTTTGTCGAATGCGAAGACGCAATGGATAACTTCGGCTATGCAACCGATAAACAGGGCAGCTCTACAATTGAGAAAAATAGCTGGAAAAAAGAACACGACAGGCTTTTTATACATGCGCACGAGCACATGAAAGATACTCTAGACCGCCTGGTGGATTCAGTGAAGGCAAAATACCCCCGCTTCTACCGCGAATACCGAAAGTCCCAAATAGTTGAAAAATCTGTAACTCCACCTGGAACCAAGAAAACTGAAGAGGGAAGTTTCGAAATGCCTTTTTAATTGGCCCTGAGCATCTATTCATGAACGTGAACTGCCTGGTATAGCTGCCTGAACAATTCTACAAGATCACTCTTCTGGTAATGGGCGTTCAGGCCGCTCGGACTGGGCAGAACCCATACAGACGTCCCGGCAATCTTCTTTTCCTGCAGGCCTGTCGTGGCTTCAGGCTCCTTAAAGGCTGTCCTGTATGCCCCTACTCCCAATATAGCTATATATTCAGGTTTGTACTTAAGCAGCTTCCCTTCTAAAACCTTACCACCTTCAATATATTCCTCACGGCTTAATTCATCGGCCGATGCCGTTGCACGCTCAACCACGTTTGTAATACCATAACCGTCTTTCAAAAGCTCCCTTTCCTCAAAAGGGGATAGAAGCCTCTCTGTAAAACCCGAAAGATGCAATACCGGCCAGAAACGGTTGCCCGGACGCGCAAAGTGATGCCCTATGGCTGCCGTGTAAAGCCCGGGATTAATGCCGCAGAAAAGCACACGTAATCCCGGCGCAATTATGTCAGGCACCTTCTTATTTACAGCCGCCTGCACCTCCTCTTTTGTCGGCCTGCGGAAAAGCTCTTTTGACATTGCTAATACCCTTCTTTCAGAGAAGTTTTAAGTTTTGAATTGTAAGCTTTAAGTTAAATATTTAACAAATTTATGCAATATTTAGTTTTTAACACCTAATTGTCTTCACTTTTTAATTTTTAATTTTTAATTTTTAATTGTTTCATTTTATTGAAATTTACTCACAATTATAGAGATCAAACAAATGAACCGCCGCAAATTTTTTAAGATCCTTACTCTCGGAGGCCTGGGTACGGCTTTTTCTCCCGCCCTCCTGAAAGACATCTTTCCAAAACATGCGCTTTTGGAAAAACCCCTTACAAATATTAACGATGCCATGAAATACCCCAGAACAGAATTCTCAATGCCCGGCCGCATGCCCGGAAAGGTCGTACAGGCCAGCTGCGATAAGTGCATCGTAAATAACAAGATCGACTTTAATTCTGCCGATGAAATGCTGAGACAGGGACTGCTTAAGCTGACCGGAGAAGGGGACATCCCATCTGCCTGGCGCCTGTTTGTTAAGAAAAGCGACGTCATTGGCATCAAGGTAAACCCGATCGGGGGCGCTCAGCTCTCAACAAGCACTGAAGTGGTAAAAAGCGTCATTAACCAGCTTGAG
>JBLMYS010000378.1:0-7755 GCA_050258415.1 Acidobacteriota bacterium
AAGTTGCTTCACATAGAAGACGCAAGAAAATTCTAAGTATGGCCAGAGGCTACTGGGGTGCAAGAAGCAAGGTCTATACCATCGCTAAGAACTCAGTTGAAAAAGGCCTTCAGCATGCTTATGGAGACAGAAAATTAAAGAAAAGAACATTCAGAAGACTTTGGATCGCAAGAATCAATGCTGCTGCCAGATTGAATGGAACCACCTATTCAAAACTTATTAATGCTTTGAACGTCAAAGGCATCAACATTAATAGAAAAGTGCTGGCTGCTATGGCTGTTGAAAATCCGGGAGCCTTCACTGAAGTAGTAAAGGTTTGTCTTAGTTAATTTTTGTACCTCCCTGGAATTCTTTACATCAAGTAAAGTCCAGGGAGTATTTTTTTTTGTATTCAGGTCCGGTGATAAACTGAGAACATGACCGCAAAATGAGCCCCTTCAAAAAAGGAACTCTTTGCTTTGATCCTGAGGCTGATTCTGGAATTTTTCTTGAATCCGGTTCTCGGGCTTTTGGGTTTTAAAAGGTTTATTTGTACCGCAACCTACATCAAACAAGTCATATGGATATACTGCAAACAATAAAAGAGACTGATAATAACTTCAGCCAGGAGATTCAGAAAGTAGAGGACCTCAAGACGCTTGAGGATCTGAGGGTTAAATACCTGAGCCGCAAAGGCCTGGTCTCGGCACTCTTTGACGCCCTGAAGGACGTTTCCAGAGAGGAAAAGCCCGCCGTTGGAAAATCCTTAAATGAACTCCGTAATTCGGTCACGATGAAATTCGATGAGCTGAAGGAAAAACTCGAACAGGCCTCAGGGCACGATCATGCATTGATTGACCTGTCGCTCCCGGGACGGAAAATTGAACTCGGCAGCAGGCACATTTTAACCCAGACCCTTGATGAAATTAAAACAATTTTCAAAGGCTTGGGTTTTTCTGTTTCTGAAGGTCCGGAGCTCGAAAGCGACTATTATAATTTCGAGGCCCTGAATTTCCCGCCTGACCATCCGGCAAGGGATATGCAGGATACATTTTTTGTGAATAAAAATTATCTTTTAAGGACTCATACCTCGCCTGTGCAGGTGAGGGTAATGACTTCACAGGAGCCCCCGGTGCGAGTTATTATGCCGGGCAAGGTTTACCGCAACGAAGCCATCAGCGCCAGGAGCTACTGCCTGTTCCATCAGGTGGAAGGGCTTTATGTGGATACCGATGTAACCTTTGCCGAGCTTAAGGGAACACTGGTTTCCTTTGCCAGGCAGTTCTACGGGAGCGACCTCAAGTACCGCTTCCGCCCGAGTTTCTTTCCCTTTACAGAGCCGAGCGCGGAAATGGATATTACGTGCTATATCTGCCACGGCAAAGGATGCCGCATGTGCAAAGGCTCAGGATGGCTTGAGATCTTAGGATGCGGAATGGTGGATCCCAACGTCTTCAAGGCTGTGGGTTACGATCCTGAAAAGTATACCGGATATGCCTTCGGCATGGGCATCGAGCGCATTGCCATACTGAAATACGACATACCGGACATAAGAATGTATTTTGAAAACGATTTAAGATTTTTAAAGCAGTTTTAACACTGATAGAATCCGCCGCGGCGGATAAACATTTGGAGTTTTATTTTGAAGATATCTCTTAACTGGTTAAAAGATTACGTTGATTTGGAAGGCATCGCTTCTTCTGAAATTATTGATAAGCTCACTATCTCGGGTCTCGAAGTAGAGGATGTTGAAGAGAAGGGGAGCGAGTTCGATAACATAGTTGTAGGATATGTAAAGGAAAAGAAGAAGCACCCGAATGCCGACAAGCTTTCAGTCTGTACCGTTTCGACGGGGGCAGAGGAATTTAACGTTGTATGCGGAGCCCCGAACGTAGAGGCCGGGCAGAAGGTGGCATTTGCCAAAATAGGCGCCGTAGTTCCCGAGGGCGGCTTTAAGATTACAAAAGCCAAGCTCCGCGGTGAAGTTTCAATGGGCATGATCTGCAGCGAGAAGGAACTTGGCCTTAGCGATGACCATTCAGGCATCATGGTGCTTGATGAAAGCCTTGAGCCGGGGACACCGTTAAAGGAAGCCTTGGGGCTTGACGACACTGTAATTGAAGTTGCAATTACCCCGAACCGTCCCGACGCATTAAGCCATATCGGCGTTGCACGCGACCTGGCTGCAATTTTTAACAGGAAGGTTAAACTTCCCGAAGTTAAGGTAACTGAGGCAGGCGAGAGAATTGAAAAGTACGCCTCTGTAGAAGTTCAGGACGCTGAAGGCTGCCCGAGGTACACCGCTCGCGTAATAAGAAACGTAAGCGTTAAGGAATCGCCCAGCTGGCTAAAGAAAAAGCTTACAAGCGTGGGTCTGAGGCCTATAAATAACATTGTTGACATTACAAATTTCATTCTGCACGAGCTCGGTCAGCCATTGCACGCATTTGATTTAGACCGCCTCCAGGGGCAGAAGATTGTTGTAAGGCGCGCCTCAGACGGCGAGACTTTTACAACGCTCGACTCAAAGGAAAGAAAACTTACCGCAAACGACCTTATGATCTGCGACGCTGAAAAGCCGGTTGCAATTGCAGGCGTAATGGGAGGCGAGAATTCAGAAGTTACAAACGATACAAAGAACATTCTTCTTGAATCGGCGTACTTTAATCCTTCTTCAATCAGAAAAACATCCAAGTCACTTGTTCTTTCAACGGATGCCTCGTACCGCTTTGAAAGAGGAACAGACCCGAATATAACTCCATATGCCGCCGACCGCGCAATGCAGCTTATGGCGGAACTCGGAGGAGGGGAAGTCCTCTCAGGCGTAATTGACGTATACCCTGAAAAAATCGAGCCTAAGAATGTAACCTTAAGGTTCAACCAGATTGAAAGAATTCTGGGGTTCGGCGTGGAAAAAGGGGAAGTTAAGGATATTCTTATTAACCTGGGTCTTAAGCCGGTGCTCGAAGGCGAAAGCGAGATGACATTTGAGGTTCCGACCTTCAGGCCGGACATTGAAAGGGAAATTGATCTTATTGAAGAGATTGCTAGAATTTACGGTTACGACAGGATACCGACGGTTGAAAAGATCTCAATTACCTTAGGCGGGAAGACTGATGAGTCGGCCTTCAAAGACACGCTGAGGGATGTTGCAAACGGACTTGGGTTTTATGAGATCATAAGCAATTCGCTGCAGTCAAAAGAGACCGCAAGTTTAACAGGAAATCCAGTTGAAATGCTGAACCCCCTGAGTGTAGACATGGCGGCCTTAAGGACGTCGCTCCTGCCGGGAGCCTTGCTGGCTGTAGGGAAAAACCTGAATGTGGGTGAAAAGAATCTGAAGCTCTTTGAGATAGGGCACGTGTTCAATAAGCTTTCGGAAGGGGAAATAAAAAGTTTCAAGGACTTCTCGGAAACTCCCGACATGATGTTTACTGTTACAGGGAAAGCCGGGACAGTAAGCTGGTTTTCGAAGGAAAGGGCTTTTGATATATATGATTTAAAGGGAATTGTCAATAGCTTTCTAGAAAAGATTTGCCTTGACAATGTTTTAGTAGATTCATATAATCTAGTTGAAAATAAAAATTATGAATATACTTTTGAAAAAAGGTATAAAGATCAGGTCGTAGGCCAGGGCGGTTTAGTTCGCAAAGACGTTCTAAAGAAGTTTGATATATCGCAGGAAGTATATTGTTTTGAATTTGATTTGGATGCGCTGGCGGCAATTCCTGTTCCGCAGAAAAAGTTTAAGGGGCTCTTAAAGTTCCCGAAGGTTTTGCGGGATTGTGCTTTTATTCTCGATAAAAAAGTGACCAGTCAGGAAGTAATTAGTCTGATTTATAAGAGCAGTTCAGATCTGCTTAAAAAAGCAGAGCTGTTTGATATTTTTGAAAGCCGGAATCTAGGGCCCGGGAAAAGGAGCATGGCGTTTTCATTGGAGTATTACGATGAGAACAGAACCTTAAAGGATGAAGAAGTAGATAAGGATTTCAACCGTGCTATTGAAGCTGTAATTAAACAATTAAATGCAGAATTTAGAGGGACCAGTTGACTGAGTTATCAAAATATGATGTAATTTTGGAAGAGCTGAATGCTTTAGAGAAGCAGTTTTTAGCTCAGTCCAAAAAGAACAAAGATCTTCTTGCCAGAATAGAGACTCTGGAAAGGACGAACAGGGAATTTGTATTTGAAAATTCAGGCTTAAAAAGCAAAGTTATAGAGCTGGAATCAAAACTGGAAGACTTAAAAAGGGAAAACAACAACTTAAGAAACGGGGGGGCCCTTAATAGAAAAGACAGGGAAGACTTAAAAGCACAAATCAATGAATTAATCAGTAAAATTGATTTTCATTTACGTTCTTAAAATATTGTCTGTTTGATGGAAAAGATATACAATGACTAACAAAAAGAAGCTAAAACTAAAAATATTTGATAAAGAGTATTCTCTTTTGGTGGAAAACGAGGAACTTGCCACAGAACTGGCTCATTACGTTAACAAGGTAATGAACGATACAAAAGAAGAGTTACCCGATCAACCTATACAGACAATTGCTATCATTGCATCTTTAAATATCGCATACGACCTATTTCTTGAAAAAAACAAGTTTAGAGAATTCAGTAATCTGGCAATTGACAAGATAAAAAGGATAAAGCTTCTAACAAACGAGTCCCAGATATCGATCCCATCTTAAAGAAAGTTTAATTCCGCACTGCTAGTTTAAATTATATGAAGAACTAACTTCTAAACACGGGGTTATTGACTTACGACGTCTATTGCAGGCCTCATCCCGTCAAGAGCGGGACCATGCCCATTGCGGCGTGGCAGTGGAAGCAAAAAGCGTTCGGGCAATTTCCCACACTAAATTAACAGGGTTCTTCCTTGTTAATTTGGGCTGGCAGTCGCGGAAAATTTTGAAAAAAATCCTACTTGTTGTGGAGGTAAAATGGATCTGCAGATGGATCTGATGTTCTTAATACTGATGATTGCAGTTGTTGTGGTAGTGATGTTCTACATGGGATGGCTGTTTAATTCAAAACTTGGTAAGAAAAGCATCGTTTCTTCCGAGGAAAGAGCTAAGCAAATAATTTCCGATGCAGAAAAAGAATCCAATAATATTAAGAGAGAGAAGTTATTAGAAGTTAAAGATGAATGGTTACGCAAGAAACAGGAATTTGACGCGGAGATAAATCAGAAGAGACAAAAGTTACAAAATTATGAAAAGCAGCTTGCGATACGCGAAGAAAACATTGACAAGAAGTACGAGCTGATAATTAAAAAAGAAAAAGACACTAAAGCTTTAGAAAGAGAAATTGCTGTTCAAAGACAGAATCTGGACTTAAAGAGTCAGGATCTGGATAAACTGATCTATGAGCAGAATGTGCGACTGGAAAGGACTGCGGCCCTGACGGCTGAAGAAGCCAAGAAGATGCTCATGGAAAACATGGTTAATCAGGCCAAGAGCGATGCCACACACCTTATTAAGGAAGTACGCGACCAGGCAAAGGTTGAAGCCAAGAAAGAGGCTCAGAGGATTGTAATTCAGGCAATACAGCGTACGGCAGTTGACCACTCGGTAGAGACTACCGTTTCGGTTGTTCAGATTCAGAATGAGGAAATGAAAGGAAGGATCATCGGCCGGGAGGGCAGGAATATCCGCGCCTTTGAAGCTGCAACAGGTGTTGACGTAATTGTTGACGATACACCCGAAGCCGTTATACTTTCAGCTTTCGACCAGTTCAGGCGTGAAGTTGCCAGGATTGCCCTTGAAAGGCTTATTGGCGACGGGCGCATACACCCTGCAAGAATTGAAGAGATTGTAGAGAAAGTCCGCGTTGAACTCGAAGAAGCAGTTCTGCATGAAGGGGAGAACACCTTTATTCAGTTAGGTCTTCACGGGGCTCACCAGGAGATAATAAAGCACGTAGGACGCATGAAGTACCGCTCAAGCTACGGCCAGAACCTGCTTCAGCACTCAATTGAGGTTGCATATCTTACGGGCATTATGGCGGCTGAGCTTGGCATTGATACAAATCTTGCAAAGCGCGCAGGCCTTCTGCACGATATAGGCAAGACAATCGACCGTTCGATTGAAGGTCCGCATGCCCTCTTAGGTTACGACCTGGCAAAGAAATTCAAGGAGCATCCGGTTGTTGTAAATGCCATCGGAAGCCACCATGACGACATTGAAATGGAGCATCCGATTTCAGCACTCGTTCAGGCCGCAGACGCAATAAGCGGGGCCCGTCCGGGAGCAAGGCGCGAGCCGCTCGAAAGCTACGTTAAAAGGCTCGAGAACCTGGAGAACCTGGCCAAATCGTTTGAAGGCGTGGCAAAGACATACGCCATACAGGCCGGACGTGAAATCAGGGTTGTGGTTGAACAGGATAAGGTTGATGACGTATTTGCAGACAGGCTTGCATATGATATAGCGCAGAAGATTCAGGAAGAAATGGAATATCCCGGACAGATAAAAGTTACGGTGATAAGAGAAGTAAGAAAGATTTCTTACGCAAGATAAGTTTAAATATTAGTTTTATAAAAATGCCACTTTGTTTTCAGCAGGGTGGCATTTTTTTTGTCATCAATACCATAGCAGGTAACTCATTTTCTGAAATGTTAATCTATTAAAATTTAAAAGAGCTTGACATAAATTTTCATAGTCGCTAAATTAGTTACAACAAAAAGGATGTATATCGGGTATTTGCTACGTTATATCTATTTTTCAACAAGCAATAATGGGAAGCATGAGAAGCAAATACTTTGTTTTCTTTACTTTTATCCTTCTATCCGGTGTTTCCATACGGGCATCCCAGGATATAAAAGTCATTTCATCAGACACAAGATCTTTAACCCTTGAATTTACCCCTCAATATACTGACACCTCTTCGGTTGTTATCAGTAACCAGACTTTCAGGCGCATTTCATTTTCAGGCGGTGAGATTCATAATCCGCTGGATTTCGGCATGCCGGCAGTTCCGGTGGAGTCATTCTCAATAGGCGTTCCTTCTGAATCCGGAAATACCATTCAGGTAATAGCATCGGAATACACGGAGCTGCAGGGAAGAGTTGCACCGGTTAAGAAAGCTGTCTTTAAGGAAGGGATGATCTCTTATGCCGACTGTATAAGCGATAACTACGGCAGCTATAAGACGCAGGAGATGGTTTCTTTCGGGGAGTTCGGAATGGCAAGAAATATGCCTGTGCAGACGGTGAACGTTTATCCGGTCCAGTTTGATGCCGGGAAGAACCTGATCAGGCTTTATAAGAAGATAATAATAATAATTAACTTTGCTCAGGCAAAGACCACCACCCCGGGCAGAAGGCTTCAGGATGACGACCTTCTAAAAGGAAGCCTTATAAATTACCAGGCAGCTAGGAATTTCAGCATTGCAGAGCCGTGGAAGCTTAATAAGGCTGCCATGAACAGCGTCCTTGCGCAGGGCAGGTGGTTCCGCTTCGAGGCCCCGGCAGAAGGGATCTATAAGATAACAGCCTCCTTCTTAAAGGATCAGGGTCTTGACCCGAACTCAATAGACCCGAAAACCATAAGGGTTTATAACAATAGCGGAAAGGTACTTCCTGAGGCTCTCAGTCTGGATGTTCCGAACGATCCGGTGGAAAATGCCGTTTACCTGAGTAAAGCACAGGATGACGGAAAGTTTAACGGTGATGATTACATACTATTCTATGGAAGGGGTAACCAGTTCTTTGACTATGATACCTCAAGCCACAGAGTGGTAAGGTATTTTCATCCTTATTCAAACAGCAACTACTACT
>JBLMYS010000379.1:0-8263 GCA_050258415.1 Acidobacteriota bacterium
GGCTGCGTATGCTGAAGCTGAAAATAGTTCCAGCATTACAAATGCACATAGAATCAGACGTATCGTAGCATTTTTCATCGGCCCTCCAACAAGATTAAGTGAATAGATATCTATATTGAAATTATTTCTCAAGGGCACAGAACTCTAACGGCACTGATTTTACATGTTAATCAAATAAAGAAAACTACTACAAATAAATTTGAATGAATTACTTTAGGTGAGATATTATGATGTATAAAATACAGGGCTCAAAAGCAGTGGATTTTTCTGTGCACTATTATTCCCCCCAAAAAAATCTTTCCCATGTAATTCCTTTCCGGTATAAACAATATGGGGATATTTTTTTTGGCCATGCATTTTTTGCGGGGATTTTTTACTTTGGGAAAAACCCGCAACTCCGGGAACACAATTCAGTTTAATTTGTTGAAAGGATAAATGGAATAAGAAGAGCGTTTATGATGTAATGTTACGGTGAATTTTTACGTTAATTTGGAGTGAAATATGATGCTGGAGAAATTAAGAAACAGTACCTTTGTTTTTGTTCTGATTTCAGTTTTGCTTGGGACAATAGCGGGATTTGTCGACATCATAGCATCAGAAGTTCAGCCTTCGGCGCTTCTGATAATTATATCCACCTGTTTTCTTGGTTTTATCCAGCCTAAGAACGCATGGCTGTCTGCTTTAATTATAGGCAGCAGCATTCTGACAGCACACCTTATCAGTCCATTCTGGGGTCTTTACCCTGATTATCCGGTAGAGCCGAGCGTTTGGGCCACAACAATAGCTCTTATTCCGGCATTCATCGGGGCCTATATAGGCGCCGGGGCCGGCTGGGCGCTTACAGGCACAAGGAGCAAAGCCTGAAGATAACTCCAGGCCTTAAATAATCTTTTAGAGCTTCTGCTTAATTTTTTTCTTGTTGTCCTTAATGGCGTAATTCATCAGCCATTCCTGGGAATTGATTCTCTTTGCGCCTTCGGGCACTTCAGGGGTAATATACTTGCCGTTAGGCATCAGAATGCGCGCTTTAACATTATCCTTAAGGGAAATATTCAGAAGCGTTTTAATCAGGTACTGCCTTAAAGATTCATCTTCCAGGGGGAATGCTATTTCGACTCTCCTGTAAAGGTTGCGCGGCATCAGGTCGGCGCTGCTTAAATAGATCTCCTCGGCTCCATTATTATACAAATAATATACCCTGCTGTGTTCAAGGTAGCGCCCGACTATGCTTATAACCCTTATGTTCTCGCTTAAGCCCGGAACGTTCGGCACCAGGCAGCAAATGCCGCGGACAATAAGGTCCACCTTTACGCCGCAGTTTGAAGCCTCATAGAGAGCAGAAATAAGTATGGGATCTACAAGAGAATTAAGCTTAAAGATAATATGCCCTTTTCCACCCGCCTTTACGTTTTCAATTTCGCGTCCTATAAGCCTCAGAAATTTCTCTTTCATGTTGATAGGTGCAACGAAAAGCTTACGGAAGTCCTTCTGGCTGGAGTAACCGGTAAGGTAGTTAAATACATCGGACACGTCGGCACACAGGTCCTCGTTTGCAGTAAAGAGCCCTAGGTCAGTGTAGACCTTTGCCGTAACCGAGTTGTAGTTTCCGGTACCCAGGTGAACATAGCGTTTTACGCCGTCGGATTCCTTGCGTACTACGAGCGTCATCTTTGCATGAGTCTTAAGCCCCACGAGGCCATAGACGACGTGGACGCCCACTTTTTCAAGCTCGCGTGCCCAGTAGATATTATTTTCCTCATCGAACCTTGCCTTAAGTTCAACCAGGACGGCCACCTGCTTACCCATTTCGGCAGCTTCTATAAGGCTTTTTACAACGGGAGAATTGGCACCCACGCGGTAGAGTGTCTGTTTTATAGTCAGGACCTCAGGATCGCGTGAGGCGGCTTTGATAAAATCTATAACAGGGCTGAATGAGTGATAAGGATGATGAATCAGAATATCCTTCTGTTTGATCAGGTTAAATATATTTTCCTCTTCCTCAAAGACCGCGGGAACGACAGGATACTGCGGCTTTTCCTTCAGGCTGTGGAGCGGAAGGTCGTAAAGAGCAATAATGTCGCTCATGCCAAGAGGCCCGTCAATAACGTGAACGTCTTCTTTTGATATCTGCAGGTTTTCTGTTAAAGTCTCCTGCATAAACTCGGGCATTGTAGATTCAACCTCAAGGCGGACAACTGTTCCGAAGCGTCTCTGGCGTATATTTTCCTCAATCACCTGCAGGAGGTCGTCGGCCTCATCCTCCTGGAGCTCGATATCTGTATCCCTGGTAATTCTGAAGCGGTGGGCTTCAAGAATTTCCATGCCGGGGAAAAGCAGATGGAGGTTGTTTTTAATAAGGTCACCAAGCCATATGAATTTTGTGCTTACGTGAGAATTTGTTTTTTTCTCGGGGTTAATAATTTCATCTATTTGCATGAGGCGCGGCAGTATGCTAGGCACCTTGACGCGCGCAAAATCCTTTTCGCCGTTAGGTTTCCTTACAAGCACGGCAAGGCTCAGGCTCAAATTTGAGATATATGGAAACGGCCGCCCGGGGTCGAACGCAAGAGGAGTAAGAACCGGGTATATCTCTTTTTTAAAGTACTCGTTTAAGAGCTTCTGTTCTTTAGTCGAAAGGTCGCTCATCTCGGCGATAACTATATTATATTTTCTAAGCGAAGGAACGATATCGTTAAGCCACAGGTCGCGCGCAGTCTTAAGCATCGGCTGAATTTCTTTTTCAATTTTCCTCAGCTGCTGCAAGGGGGTCAGGCCGTCAATTGTAGGTTCAATTACCTTTGCCTCAACCTGCTCCTTGAGGCCCGAGATTCTGATCATATAGAATTCATCGAGGTTGGAGCTGAAGATGGAAAGGAATTTCACTTTCTCCAGTAATGGGAGGTGAGGGTTCAGAGCCTCTTCAAGGACCCTCCTGTTGAACTCAACCCAGCTTAAGTCCCTGTTTAAAAAATTTCTGGGGTTATTATATTTCTTAAGTAACTCTTTAGACTGCATTAGACTAACACGTTTAGATATAATAAAATATAGTTAATTTTCTTTCATTTTGCGCAGTTTACCTGCTGCTTTCGAATTTCCTTGCCGAAGGGAAGTTTTCAAGGTCGTATGATATGTAATTATCGGGCTTTTCAAGTCTTCTTATACTAACGCCGGCATCGGCGAAAAATTTTTCGGCAAGTGTATCATGAAAGTCTGAAAAAATCACAATTTCCTTAACCTTAGCCGCAATAAGCGCCTTAGCGCAGTTTGTGCAGGGCATATTTGTAACATAAGCCGTTGCACCCGTTGTGCTGATGCCGTGGGTTGAGCACTGCAGAATTGCGTTCATTTCGCCGTGGATAGTGCGTATGCAGTGGTTATCGACCACCAGGCAGCCGGCATCCTCGCAGTGTTCACCGCCCGGAATAGAACCGTTATAGCCTGTTGAAAGGATCTGCTTATCGCGCACGAGCACACAGCCGCAGTGCATTCTTGGACAGGTAGAGCGTTCTGAAACGAGCATTGCAAGTTTCAGGAAATAGGTATCCCATGATGGCCTGTGATTATGGTTATGATTTTCACTCATATATGATATCCGTTTCCACATTAAAAATGTAATAATTTAATAAAATGGTGTCTCGAAATATAGTGCAGTAAAAGGAGAAAGTAAAAGGAGTAATACACCAGGAGATTAAGCTTCTATTTTTGGGGAGAGTCTATCCTCCTTCGGAGGATAAGAGCCTGCCAAAGGCGGGCAGGATGTCAGGAAATGGTTCCTGACATCTCTGCATGACATCTCTGCATGATATCTCTATTCTGACCTCCCCGGACTGTCTTTAGTTTCCGGCAGCTGTCTGGCTGCCTTCAATGGCTTCAACAACTGCATCGGCAACAGAGGAGCGAACGTGGCCTACGTTTGCCTTATCGTCGGGATAAACCCTGTTTGTAAGGACAATAACAAATATTTTGCGTTCGGGATCCATCCATGCGCTTGTACCGGTGTAGCCTGTATGCCCGAATGAGCTGCCTGAGAAGAGCTTTCCGGCTGAAGAATATCCGGTAAGAGACTTTGTATCCCATCCAAGTGCCCGCGAGCTTGCAGAAGAGTAGCGCGTAGTAAATTCCTTAACTGTTTCTTCCTTAAAGTAGCGTTTACCCTGATAGACACCGTTACCTAAAAGGATCTGGCAAATTTTTGCCAGGTCGCCCACGGTTGAAAATAGTCCTGCATTGCCTGAAAGTCCCTGAAGTCCTCTGGCCAACGGGTCGTGCACGATGCCCTGAGTAGTGTCGCTTGTAGGCAGGCAGTCTTTTTTGTATTCATCAGAAGGAGTAAACATTGTACGCGTCATTCCGAGGGGATCGGTAAAGTTCTCCTTAAAATACTTATACATAGGCATGCCTGTAACAGATTCAATAACCCTCATAGTGCTTACGAAGTTAAGGCAGCTATAAACTGTATTTGAGTCTGTCTTATAGGCGAACTGGAGGTTGAAGATCTTGTTAAAAATATCTTTTGGCGTTTCAGTCTGCTTTGGTGAATAGTAAGCAGGAAGGCCGCTATTGTGAAGAAGGAGGTTTCTGACCTTAACGTCACCCTTTCCGTTCTGAGCAAAATCGGGGATGAAGTCCTTTACCGGTTTTTCGATATCAATTTTGCCCTCGTCAACCAGTTTCATCATGCAGGTAGTTGTAGCAAAGACCTTTGTGCATGAAGCCATATCGAACATCGACTGGAGGTCGACACTTTTGGAATTGGGGTCGTAAGTAAAGTGCCCGTATGCTTTCTGGTACAAAATTTTGTCGGGGGTACCGACTATCACCGCGGCACCGGGGGTGATGTGTTTTTTGATTGCGTTATCAAATATTGTATCGACAGCCGAGAACTGCTGTGCAAAGAGGGATGTAGATACGAAAAGGACGAATAGTAACAAAGTAACTTTTTTCATGACGGCATACCTTATATAATGATTCCAGAAAAAAATAAAAAAAGCCGGAATAGTTTTCAACATACCCGGCTTTGCATAGAAATAAGAAATTAAATTACTTTATGTCTTTAACAAACCAGTGGGCAAAAGAATCGGCCACCTTATCGAAGAAGCCGCTTTTTTTGAAGACTTCGTGCTCTTCCATATGGGCGCTTTCGTAACCGGTTGAAATAAAATAAATCATTTTATCATAGAACGAATCTATTCTTCTAAAGAATTCGAGGGCACGGTACATATCGATAGCATCGTTAATGATGCCCTGGCTTCTAATATACTTCCAGAGTTCCACTTTAGAAAGTGAGGTGGCATAGAGCACTTCACTTAGTTTCATGCCTTCGTGGGCTCTAGCCCTTCCAAGTTTCATGTAATGTTCGGCTATCTCTCT
The DNA here is from genome assembly GCA_050258415.1 of Acidobacteriota bacterium. Classification (GTDB taxonomy): domain Bacteria; phylum Bacteroidota; class Ignavibacteria; order Ignavibacteriales; family SURF-24; genus JAAXKN01. The sequence continues at coordinate 5,371 of JBLMYS010000379.1, forward strand.
GAATGCCGTTTCCTCCTGCGGGAGCCAGGCGCTAAGGCGCCTATAGACGTCGAAGACCTTGAAGTGAAGGTCATCCTCAGAAAGACTTTTATATCCCGGAGTAAGAGGGTTATTTTTAACTTCCCTGATCCAGTTCCGGGTTAGCAACTCGGCATGAGTTTCAATCAGCGCAATGAACTTATCATGCAGCAGCATCTCATTACCCTCCTTTAAGTTATAATCATAGTCTACTTAGTCAGTTCAAACTCCTTGTCAGTTTTGACCTCCCTGCCCGAAAGGAGATCTTTGACGTTAAAGATCACTTTATACCTGCCCGTGGTAAAAGTGGAATCAAGAGCCATTTGTGCTTCGACTCCGAGGTCTAAAAACGCCTCCTGCTGGTTTTCTTTTACAGTATCGACTGCAAATGAGTTCAGGGTTTTGCCCTGAGGTGTAACCAGGTCGATTGAGTATGCCAGTTTAGCCTTATGGGTGTTATCCTGGACCTCCTCATCAAAGCCTTTAACCCTTACAGAAGCATTCACTTCCCATCCCTCGGGTGCGTTCATGGCAATAGCCTCGGGGCTGAAGGCCTCGAGCTTGCGGCCGCCATTCCTGCCGCATGAGCTAAGAGTGACTGCTAAAGACAATATAAAAAAAAGAGCAATCTTTTTCATGTAGTATTCCTATAATATAATAAGAGCGGCCTAAAGTTGGGCGGCCGCTCTTTTTCCAAAAAGAACTATTAGTTTCTCGCCTTAAAGTCTTTCATAAACTGGACGAGGTCTGCAACTCCCTGTTTCGGGAAAGCGTTGTAGATTGAAGCCCTGAGGCCGCCAACGGAGCGGTGACCCTTAAGTCCCGAGAACCCTGCTTTAGCGGTTTCCTCAATGAGTTTCTTTTCGAGTTCTTCCGAGGGCAGGCGGAAGGTGACGTTCATAAGTGAGCGGCTGTCCTTCTGAGCCGTGGGGCGGTAGAAGCCGTCGCTTTCATCCATATAGTCGTAGAGGAGGCCAGCCTTCTCGCAGTTTAACTTATACATAGCTTCGAGACCGCCATTCTTAATAAGCCACTTTGTAACGAGGTCGATGATATAGATACCGAAAGTAGTAGGGGTATTATACATGGATCCGTTTTCGGCGTGGATCTTATAGTTAAGGTATGTATGGAGGTTGTCGGAGCTTCTCTCGAGCATATCTTTTCTGATAATGACGACAGTAACGCCTGAGGGCCCGAGGTTTTTCTGAGCGCCGGCATAAATAAGGGCGTACTTGCTTACGTCAATTTTCTTGTGCAGGAAGTCTGAAGAAGCGTCGCATACAAGTGGAACGTTGCCTACTTCAGGCTCTTTTTTCCATTCTGTTCCATAAATTGTATTATTGGAAGTAAAGTGGACGTATGAGGCATCGGGATCGAGCTTGAGTTCTTCCTGTTTAGGAATTCTTGTAAAATTTTCGCTTTCAGTTGAAGCCGCAATATTAACAGTTCCTACCCTTTTAGCTTCCTTAATAGCCTTTTTTGCCCACACGCCGGTGCTTATATAATCGGCCTTATTCTTCGGGGGCATAAGGTTCAGTGGAACCATTGAGAACTGCAGAGTAGCGCCGCCCTGAAGGAAAAGTACCTGGTAGTTGTCGTCTATGCCCAGGAGTGTTCTTAAGCCTTTATCAGCTCCTTCGATAATTGCATCGAAAGTCTTTGAGCGGTGGCTGATCTCGAGTATAGACATACCAACGCCCGGGAGCATGAAGAGGTTTTTCTGAGCTTCGAGCAGGACTTCTTCCGGTAGAATGGCCGGGCCTGCGCTGAAGTTATAAATTCTTTTTTCCATTTTGAGCCTTCCTTTTTTTGTTAAAATTTTGGGTTATATTAAATGCACCAACAGCCCGTCTCTTAATTTCGGTTCAAACCAGGTGGATTTAGGAGGCATAATTTCACCGGCGTCCGAAATATTCATCAGGTCCTGCACAGAAACAGGATACATTGAGAATGCAACGGCTGCGCGTCCTGAGTTCACGAGTTTTTCGAGTTCCGAGGTTCCTCTGATGCCGCCGATAAAATCGATCCTCTTGTTTGTGCGCGGGTCATCGATTCCGAGGACGGGGTTCAGGAGGTAGTTCTGGAGAATGCTCACGTCCAGGTTTTCGCCCACGCTTGCTGAGGGTTTAATTGTATCGTTTGGCCTTAAGAGATACCACTTGCCGTCAAAATACATTGAAAAAGATCTTTTTTCAGGAGGTTCCGGGCAGCCGGATTCTTCGACTGTAAAATGCTCCTTAATTTTATTAAAGAACTCATCTTTTGTTAGCCCGTTCAGGTCCTGGACCGCCCTGTTATAGGGCAAGATCTTAAGCTCTTCGGCCGGGAAGAGCACGGCCAGGAAGTAGTTATATTCTTCAGAGCCTGTATGGCCTGAGTTTTTTTCCTTTTTAACCTTTTGGGCTCTTGCCGCGCTTGCAGCACGGTGGTGGCCGTCGGCTATATATAAATTCTTAACTTTTGCAATTTCTTCTACAACCTGGTCTACATACTCATCGGGCATAATCCAGACGGTATGTTTAATTCCGTCGGGAGCCGTAAAGTCGTATATGGGTTTAGTCTGCATGGTTTTCCCGACCAGGTCGTTTACAGTATCGACGCCCCTGTAGGTTAAGAAGACGGGGCCTGTCTGAGCCTCAGTAGTAACGATATGCCTGGTTCTGTCGTCTTCCTTATCCTTTCTGGTCTTTTCATGCTTTAATATAACATTATTGTAGTAATCATCAACTGAAAACGTTGCAGCAATACCCGTCTGTTCCTGGCTTCCCATAACGAGCTTATAGACATAGAGGTGGGGATTTTCGTCGGTAACGAGGGGTGCCTGGTTAATTGTTTTCTGGAGGTTTTCCTTTGCCTTCAGGTAGACTTCATCCGA
>JBLMYS010000380.1:0-4616 GCA_050258415.1 Acidobacteriota bacterium
CTGTTTTCCTTTCACTCGTAGGTATTCTTATCTACCTGGCATTCAGGTTTAAGTTCATCTTTGCTTTCGGAGCCGTTGTGGCACTCTTCCACGACGTTCTGATTACACTGGGACTTTATGCGGCACTCTATAACGTTATTCCGGGACTTAACCTGGAAATTAACCTGACTGTGGTTGCGGCATTCCTTACACTTATCGGTTACTCTGTAAACGATACAGTTATTGTATTCGACCGTGTGAGGGAATACCTCAAGATCCATAAGTCAATGCCTATTGAAGAAGCCATGAACAAAGCCGTTAACGCTACAATGAGCCGTACGGTTTTAACAGGCGGTACAACCCTTATGTCAGTTCTGGTACTCTTTATCTTCGGTGGTGAGGTCTTAAGAGCATTCTCGTTTACATTGCTTTTCGGTATTATTACCGGTACATATTCCTCGGTCTTCGTAGCCAGCGCTATAGTGCTTGAATATGTGAACAGAACAAAAGGGAAAATTGATTTTTAATATGTTTTAATTGTGAACAAAAGCCGGCTTTGGAATTTCCAGCCGGCTTTTGTGTTTTAAACTGTAATTATTATTGCTAATTTTGTGAAAACAAAAAGGAACTACTACACATGAGTAAATTTATCGATCTTAGAAGCGATACCGTCACACGCCCCTCAGATGCCATGCGCAAAGCTATGTATGAAGCCGAAGTGGGCGACGACGTTTTTCAGGAGGACCCAACTGTAAATAAACTCCAGAGCTATGCGGCTGAACTTTTGGGTAAAGAAGCTGCCCTCTACGTACCTAGCGGCACAATGGGTAACCAGCTCTGCCTGAACTCCTGGACTAGCCCCGGCGACGAGGTGATCTGCGAAATGGATGCCCACATTTTTAACTACGAATCGGGCTCTCCTGCAGTCTTAAGCGGTATACAGATCCTCCCCATAGTCGGAAATAAAGGCGTTATAACACCGGAACAGGTTGAGCCAATGATCAGACCCGTCTCAGCTTACTATATGCCGAAGTCCAGGGTAATTGAAGTTGAGAACACTCACAACAGAGCCGGGGGCACAATTCACCCGATTGAAAATATCATCGCCCTGAAAAACCTCGCAAGAAAATATAACCTCAACTTTCATTTGGACGGCGCAAGGATCTGGAACGCATCGGTTGCAACTGGAATTCCGGTCAGCGAATACGCCAGTCACTTTGATTCAGTTTCCTGCTGCCTTTCAAAAGGACTGGGAGCCCCCGCGGGATCAATTATTGCAGGACCAAAGGAATTTATCGAAAAGGCCTTCCGTACACGTAAAGCCTGGGGCGGCGGAATGAGGCAAATAGGCATTCTTGCCGCGGCAGGACTTTATGCCCTTCAGAACAATATTGAGCGCCTTAAGGAAGACCACGAAAAAGCTTGCACAATTGCTAAAAGCCTTTCTCAAAACCCGAAGGTTGAGGTTGACCTTCCCTCAGTTCAGACAAACATCATCATTGTAAAACCCCGCACCATGAGCCCCGACCAGTTCATGGCAAAATGCAGGGAAAAGGGCCTTCTTATCTCGGGTGGCAAGATCGATTCTGTAAGAATAGTCACCCACCTGGATGCCAGCTTTGAAGATGTTGAAAAAGCTATAAAAATCCTTCAGGAAGTCTTAGCCTGATCTATGTTATTTAAGCGGAGTTTTTCATTTTTTGATGAAGAACTTCGCTTCACTGTTTTAAACTTAAAACTTAACACTTAACACTCAAAACTTAAAACTTAACACTTAACACTCAAAACTTAAAACTTAAGGAAATATGGACAGCTTTAATCATAAAGTTTCTTTCAGGGTGCAGTTCCACGAAGTAGATCTGCTCGGCGTTGTAAATAACGCCGTTTATTTTAGCTATTTTGAAACAGCGCGCATCGTATACCTGAAGGCAATAGGCCAGTTCAGGGATGTAAATAAAATGAAGCCGGGTGATAATTTTTTCTTAATCGCCCGCAATGAATGCGATTATGTTGAGCCTGCGGTCTTTGACGATGAAATTAATGTTTATACACGCGTGGGCTCGATTAAAAATTCCAGCTTTACTTTTGAACACGTGGTGGAAAATGCCAGGGATGGAAGAATACTTGCAAAAGGAGGAGGCGTAATGGTGCATATCAATAGCAGTGAACGGAAATCCACACCTCTTCCGGAAGATTTCTATAGATCGGTTATGACTTATGATTCAGAGGTTAAGATAGTTAAAAACGGGGAAGCGGTTTGATTATTAAGATAAAGGCCGCATATTTAATGCGGCCTTTATCTTTAATTTTAATGGCTTACGTTTGCCATAGCAGCGGGATCGTGCTTGTGTTTGAAGAATAGGGCGAATAATATGGCAACAACGAGCGCGTAGGCTGAAAATGCGATCCAGATTCCATGCCAGTCAAATGCGCTAAGGCCGTTTGCACCTGTAACAGTAAAATACTTATCAATTACAATTCCGCTTATTCTGCTTCCTAAGAAAGCACCAAAACCGTTAGTCATCATCATAAAGAGCCCCTGGGCGCTTGCGCGGATCTCGGGACTGCTTTGGGTTTCAACATAAATTGAACCTGAAATGTTGAAGAAGTCGAAAGCCATTCCGTAAATGATGCACGAAAGAATTATCATCCATAGCCCGTCTGTAGGATTTCCGTATGCAAAGAGCCCGAAGCGGAGTACCCAGGCAACCATGCTTATGAGCATTACATTTTTAATCCCGAATTTCTTTAAGAAAAAGGGAATTGCAAGGATGAAAAGTGTCTCGGAGATCTGAGAGATCGACATGATTATGGCAGGAAATTTTACTGCCAGTGAATCCTTGTAGGCTGCTATGCCGTTAAAGTCGTGCAGGAATGTGTCGCCGTAAGCGTTCGTAAGCTGAAGAGCCGCACCTAATAGCATTGCAAAAATAAAAAACAGGGCCATCTTTACATTCTTAAAAAGGGCGAAGGCATTAAGTCCCAGAGCATCGAATAACGATTTCTTCTCTCCGCGTCCCAGTGGAGGGCATTTGGGAAGCGTAAATGAGTAGATTCCAAGAAATATCGAACAGACTGAGGCAACATAGAACTGCATGGCGGATGTTTCAAAGCCGCTCAGGCTCACAGTCCAGAGAGCTACAATAAACCCGATTGTGCCGAAAACCCTGATCGGCGGGTAATCTTTTACTATATCCAGCCCGGAGCTTTTTAAGGATGTATAGGAGACGCTTATTGCAAGAGCAATAGTCGGCATGTAAAACATCATGTCCAAAAGCATTACCCAAAACATTGTATCGGGATCGTTTATCAGTGGAACAGTAAAAAGAACAATACCCCCTAGAAGGTGAAATATACCCAGGAGCTTTTCAGCATTCATCCAGCGGTCCGCAATAATTCCTGCAATTGCAGGCATGAACAAAGAAGCAATACCCATGGTGGAGAAAATAGCTCCGAATTCTGTGCCCGTCCAGTGCTTGGTCTGGAACCAGTATGCCCCAATTGTCAAAAGCCAGCTTCCCCATATGAAAAACTGGAAGAAATTCATTACAGTTAAACGTAGTTTGATGTTCATATTTTGTGTTTTGGAAGTTGATAAAATATTCAGGCATAAAGATATTAAATCCTTATGAAATAAAAAGTACCTCCGGAGAAAAATTAAAGAAAATTATGGATGGATGTTTAGACAGGAGGGCTTTCAAGATCTGGGCGCCGGGGATCACTCCCCGGCGCCTCTTCAGGTACAATTTTCAATTTATATCAGATATTCACCATCTTCATCGTAGCCTCTGGATACCTCAGCCCGCTTGCGGCACCCTTGGGCATTACCTGCTCAATCCTTTCAAAATCATTTTTAGTAAGTTTAATATCCACCGCTGCCACGTTCTCTTCCAGGTACTTCCTTCTTTTTGTACCCGGAATGGGGACTATATCCTTGCCCTGAGCCAGCACCCACGCTATTGCAAGCTGGCCCGGCCTGACGTTTTTGCCGTTTGCAATTTCTTCAACGCGCTTTACAAGATCAAGGTTCTTCTGGAAATTCTCTCCCTGGAATCTGGGCGAAAACCTCCTGAAATCATCAGGATCCAGATCCTCAAAATTAACAATGCTGCCCGTAAGAAAGCCCCTTCCCAAAGGGCTGTAGGCGACAAAACCTATACCTAGCTCCCTTATTGTAGGCAGTATCTCATCTTCAGGATCCCTTGTCCATAGTGAATACTCTGTCTGAAGAGCCGATATCGGGTGCGTGGAGTGGGCACGCCTGATTGTTTTGGGGCCCGCTTCACTTAAACCCAGATAGCGCACTTTTCCTGCCTTTACCAGTTCAGCCATAGCTCCAACTGTATCCTCAATAGGTACATTCGGATCCACGCGGTGCTGATAGTATAGATCGATATAGTCTACCCCTAGGCGCTTTAAGGATGCCTCACAGGCGCTCTTAACGTATTCAGGGCGCCCGTTGACGCCGCGGACATTTGGGTCATTTGTCCTCTGTATGCCGAACTTTGTTGCCAGAACCACCTTCTCGCGCCTGTCGCGTATGGCTCTTCCAACAAGCTCCTCATTTATAAAGGGGCCGTACATATCCGCTGTATCCAGGAAGTTGACTCCAAGCTCAAGCGCCCTGTGTATTGTGG
>JBLMYS010000381.1:0-3319 GCA_050258415.1 Acidobacteriota bacterium
GTCCATATTGCTTCCCAGGTATTTTTAAGATATTGTTTCATATATTAAAGTAAAGTTATTAGACCTACGATGATCAAATTAACAAAAGCATAAGGGATTAAATATTTCCAGCAGACAGTCATCAGCTGGTCAACTCTGAGGCGTGGAAGAGTCCATCTGAGCCACATCTGGACAAGCACAAAGAACATTCCTTTTACCGTGAACCAGAAAAACTGCTCAAGCGGAACCATCCAGGAAATTCCGAGCGTGTTGCCCAGGTAGCCAAAAGGAGACTGATAACCGCCGAAGAAGAGTGTTGCTACAATTGCCGAGACCGCGAACATGTTTGCGTATTCAGCAAGGAAGAACATTGCGAATTTCATTCCTGAATATTCTGTGTGGAAACCTGCAACAAGCTCGCTTTCTGCTTCAGGAATATCAAAAGGTGTTCTGTTTACCTCAGCAAGCGTGCTGATGTAAATAATTATAAAGCCCACAACCATGAAGGGGATGAGCAAAAGTTTTGAAAATCCAAGGCCTGCGCCGCCTAAAATGTTCCAGTTCCAGAAATATGCCGTCTGCTGCTCGCTTATCTGATGGAGGCTTAAAGTGCCTGTAACAAGAACAAGAGAAAGAATTACAAGAGCAGTCGGTATTTCATAACTTATCATCTGAGCGGCACTTCTCATGGCGCCGATGAGTGAATATTTATTATTTGAAGCCCAGCCGCCCATTAAGATTCCGGCAACAACAATGCTTGAAATGGCTACAATAAAGAACATTCCAAGGTCAATGTCGGCTCCAATATAAGCGCCCGAGAACGGTATCGCAGCAAAGGCGGCATAAGAGCCTGCAAAAACGAGTACCGGAGCCAAATTAAAGAGCTTTTTATCAGCATCTGTTGCAGTAATGTCTTCTTTCTGAATGAGTTTCAGAATATCAGCCACAGTCTGCAGAAGTCCACGGTAACCTGTACGGTTAGGCCCGAGTCTGTCCTGCATGAATGCCGAGACTTTTCTCTCAAGAAGAACTGCTGCAAGTGCGAAGGGCAGAATAAATACGAATAATGGAAGAGCTGCAGCAATTACAGCAGCAACGTATTCATTGCCGATTAGATTGTTTAATAGATTATACATTATCTGTCCACCTCTCCCAGAACTATATCTATACTACCTAAAATTGCTATTACATCAGCAACTAGATGACCTTTGCACAATTCTCCTAAAACTGCAAGGTTTACAAAGGATGGACCTCTGACCTTCATTCTAAAAGGATTGACAGATCCGTCGCTGATGATGAAATATCCTAATTCTCCTTTCGGGTTTTCTACACGTGTGTAGATTGTGCCTACGGCAGGTTTTATTCTCTTTGGAATAGCCGATTGAACATCACCATCAGGCAGCTGATCCAAAGCCTGCTCTATTATTCTAACGCTTTCTTCCATTTCCCTTATGCGGACATAGTAACGGTCCCAGCAGTCGCCTGTTGTACCTTTTTCTCCTCTGCCTACAGGGATCTCATAGTCAAATCTGTCATAAACAGAATAAGTGTCGTTCTTTCTTAAGTCCCACTTAAGTCCGCTTGCTCTCAGGTTCGGGCCCGTGATGCCGTAGCTGATGGCCGTATCCAGAGGCAGAATACCTACGTTGGCAGTACGTTCAATAAAGATTTTATTAAATGAAAGAAGGTTGTTAAACTCTACGAGGCTTCCCTTGAAATACTTCAGGAACTCCCTTGTCATCGGCACAAAATCCGGATGTAAATCGTGAGACAAGCCGCCAACCCAATTATAATTATACAGCAGGCGGGCGCCGCAGGTCATTTCAAACAAGCTCAGTATTTTCTCCCTGTCCCTGAAGCCATAAAGGAAGGGGGTAAAGGCACCTATATCAACGCCATATGTTCCTACTGCTACAAGGTGGCTTGCAATTCTCTGCAGCTCTCCCATAATGACCCTGATATATTCAACTCTCTCAGGGACCTGGATTCCTAGCAATTTTTCCACTGCAACTACGTAGCCGAAGCTGTTATACATCGAAGCCAGATAGTCAAGTCTGTCTGTATAGGGGACAACCTGGTTATAGTTCATCGCTTCAGCATGTTTTTCAAAGCAGCGGTGTAAATATCCGATATGGGGCTTTACGTTGACGATCAGCTCGCCGTCAAGTTCAACTTCAAGTCGCAGCACGCCGTGTGTAGAAGGGTGCTGAGGCCCCATGTTTAATACCATTTCTTCAGTTTTTAATGCCATTTTTTATTCGCTAAATCATTATCAATAGTTTTTACCGGAATTTGTTTTATTTTATGCCGGATTTAATCAGTAGGGAACTTTCATGCCCTGATAGAATTCCGGATTCTTATAATCTTTTCTGAGCGGATATCCTGCATCCCAGTCGTATGGCATTAAGATTCTTCTGAGATCCGGGTGATGCAGGAATTTGATGCCGAACATGTCATAGGCTTCTCTTTCATGCCAGTTGGCACATTTCCAGATGCCTTCAACTGATTCAACTTCAGGGTTGTCTCTTGGAGTTGCAACCTTTAAGGTAACTTTCTGCCCGAGCTCTAATGATTCCAGATGATAGTAGACGCTAAGTGTGCCACCATTGATTGTAATGGAACCGTCTGCTTCAGTCACCTTTTCACCGTTTGCATCGTCAGCGCCGGAGAGGACCATTAAAGAATCAAATTTTAACCCTTCTGTATCTCTCAGATAAGAGCAAATCTTATGAATTGCTTTCGGGTCAACGATAATTATCGGTTCATTGGGCTGGTTGAGGAGTTCAAAAACATCCTCCGGAAATTCCTGTTTCAGGATATTAAAAATTTCTTCTCTAGTTTTCATGCGGTTTTCTTAACCAGTGATTCGTTTCTGATTTTTTCCTGTAGTTTTAACAGGCCTTCTAACAAAGCCTCAGGCCTGGGGGGGCAGCCGGGAACGTAAACGTCAACCGGAATGACCCTGTCAATTCCTTTTAATACGTGATAGCCGTGCTCCCAGTACGGTCCGCCGCTATTGGAGCAGCTTCCCATTGAGATTATATATTTGGGATCGGGCATCTGTTCGTAGAGACGCTTGATACGTGTGGCCATCTTGAGAGTAACAGTGCCTGAAATGATTATGGCATCAGCCTGGCGGGGTGTTGCGCGGGGAATGACTCCAAACCTGTCGAAATCGTAATGTGAGGCAGATGTAGCCATCATTTCGATTGCGCAGCAGGCAAGGCCAAATCCAAGCTGCCAGACAGACGATAAACGGGCCCAGTTCAGCAAATCCTCTGTTTTTGTAATGACAATGTTACTGTCTGAAAATTCCTGATCTAATAAACTTTTCATGATT
>JBLMYS010000382.1:0-3239 GCA_050258415.1 Acidobacteriota bacterium
TCTCTCAGCTCTCCGCAGGTATGTGTTCGTGTCTTAAATTGCATCGGTTCTTAGTTACTCCAAAAAAAATTTATGTTATAATGCGAAGATAATAAAAACTTCTTTTAATTTCGAATAAGCCCTTAGCCGATATAATATTTTTATTCAAAAAACTGCATATCCTATGCACTATTATGTAATATTTTAAGCTTAAAAATTGTTTTTCCATAAATAATTAAAGTTTTTCAGCCGGTAAGCCATTTTTCCAATTGCCTCTGCCTCTGTCTTTACCTTTACCTTTGCACGGAAATTTAATATGTTCGCAGGAAGAATTTGCCGATAAGAAATAAAATAAAGGATCCAATGGCCCCTTTTGAACCCAAGATCATCAGGAACATAAAAATATCCTGGAAGCTGAGGCTTACGGCTTTGGGCTTTCTTCTGCCCCTTGTAATACTGCTTTACCAGCTCATCTCTGAGAAGAACATATCTATTGATTTTGCGGAAAGAGAATTAAGAGGAACGGTCTATCTCCAGCCATTAAGTGAACTCTACAGGTACATGTGGCAGCTCGACCGAAGGGCAATCTACGGAAAGACAAACAGTAAGGCTGAAATTCTTTCCGGGAAAGTTGATGAAGCCTTCAGGCGCCTGGATGAATATGAAAAGAAATTCCCATCCTACAGCAGGATATCTGATGAAATAGGGGAAATTAAAACACTCAGGTCTGAATTCATAAGTAAATTTCCTATTGTTTCCATCCAGGAAAAGGGCGTTAAGAGCATGGAAATGCTGCAGAAGGTCCGCTTTATAATGATGGACGTTGGGGACTTATCAAACCTCATACTTGATCCAAGGCTAGACAGCTATTACCTGATGAACACGGTTCTGATGAGAATTCCGGAAGTAACCTTTCAGATGTATCAGATTATACACTATTCCGATATGATACACTCCGGCATCAGGCTGAGCCCGGATGAAATCTCCCGCGTGCTCGAGCTTAACGGACTCTTAAAAGCCAATATCGTTAAGACCAGGGTAACCATGGAAAATGCTTTCGGACGCAACTTAAGCGGACAGCTCCAAAGCGCACTAAGGCCGAAACTGCAGGAGGCAATAAATAGATCTAAGTTTTTGACCCAAATACTGGACAGCTCCTTAAAAAGCAGGACTATTCCCGATAAGGCTTTTTTTGAAGCCGCGGCAATTCAGGCCGTGGATTCAAATTTCAAGCTCTGGAAAAGCTCCTCTGGGGAACTGGATAGCCTGATTAAAGAAAGAATTACAGAGCTTCAATATAAAAAGTATTTGTCACTCGGTATTGCGGGTGTTTTCATACTGCTTACTACAATGATATTTATTTTTGTTTCGGGAAATATTACCAGCTCCGTTCAAAGGCTTAATGAGGCTGCTAACAGGGTATCAATTGGGGATCTGGACGCTTCAGTGGATGTTAATGCCAAGGATGAGCTGGGAAACCTGGGGCGTAACTTCAACAAAATGGTTGCGGAATTAAGGAGCTTTATAAAAGAGAAAACAGAACGCTTTGAGGAGACGGAAAAGGAGCTTACAAACAGGATCTACCAGCACGAGCAGCAGGAGGAGGCCACAAGCCAGCAGCTGAGAAATCTTTCCTCAAGAATCCAGTCCATCAGGGAAGAGGAAAGAACAATGATTGCGCGCGAGATCCACGATGAATTAGGACAGGTGCTAACAGTTCTGAAGATACAGATATCACTTCTTTCAAATAAACTGAGAGATGACCAGAGTTACCTGAAGGAAAAAATTGAATCGGCCAGCAAGGTTATAGATAAAACAGTTGAGTCGGTTCAAAGGATTTCGGCAAAGCTCAGGCCGGGAATATTAGACGAGCTGGGGCTCATTCCAGCCATAGAATGGCAGGCGCAGGATTTTCAGAAAAGTACCGGAATTAAGTGCGACTTAAGCCTCCCGAAAGAGGAAATTGAAATGGATGAGGAAAAATCCACCGCCATATTCAGGATCTTCCAGGAAGCTCTGACAAACGTGGCAAGACACGCAAAGGCCGGCCTTATCAATGTATTTATGGGAATCTCGGGCAGGAACCTTATTCTCGAGGTTACAGATGACGGGGTTGGTATTACCGAAGGGCAGCTATATGATCCGAGGTCACTGGGTTTACTTGGAATGAAAGAGCGCGCCTATATACTTGGAGGCTCCGTTGTAATTACAGGTGAAGAGGGAAGGGGGACTTCCGTAAAAGTCGTTATGCCGGTCACGGGCATTAAGGACATATGGAGCCCTGAGTTATAAAAGGTGCATGCTGCAAAGTGAAGTCGGGGGCTTGATTTTAAGGCGGGAATTATTTTGATTCCATACTCAAATAAACGGGAGTTCAGTTGATCAGAATTCTTATAGCAGACGACCACGCAATTGTGCGTGAAGGCTTAAAGCAGATTGTTGCCGAGGAAACCGATATGAAGGTGCTTGGCGAGGCTTCAGATGCAAATGAAATGTTTGATCTTCTGAAAAAAGACAAATGGACGATTGTTGTACTGGACATCAATATGCCGGGCAAAAGCGGTCTTGAGGCCTTAAAGGAAATAAAAGTGCTTTATCCCTCGCTTCCTGTTTTAATATTGAGCATGTATACCGAGGAGCAGTACGGACTGAGGGCAATAAAGGCCGGGGCCGCGGGTTATCTTAAAAAAGTGAGTGCCCCGGATGAGCTGGTAAAAGCAATAAGGAAGATTGTCTCCGGGGGAAGGTACATAAATGAATCCCTGGCAGAAAAACTAGCTTCGATATTTGACACAAAGAACAGGGCGCTTCCTCACGAGGCGCTCTCGGACAGGGAATACCAGATAATGTGCCGCATAGCAGAAGGCAAATCTGCCGAGGAGATAGCAGACGAGATCTCAATCAGCATCAACACGGTTTACTCATACCGCAACCGCATACTCGAGAAAATGAACATGAAGTCCAACGTGGAGCTCACGCAATACGTAATCCATAATAAACTTATTGAACTCGAATAATTCCCCTGAATAGCCACGGCCTTCAGGCCGTGGAATAGCGCTCAAACAAATCCCCGGGCTTCAGCCCCCGATTCCCAGCCGGCTGATCGGTGGCTAAAGCTTTGAGATCTTTGATTTATTGCCCCACAATCTGAAGCATGCCCCAATACCGCTTTATCGGTTATATTTTTATATTCTCCAAACATGAAATCCCGGTAATTCTGACAATTTATATACAGTAACAAATTCACTAACTTGAATCCG
>JBLMYS010000383.1:0-12570 GCA_050258415.1 Acidobacteriota bacterium
ACTGCTGCCCTAATATATCTACGACGGCAAACATCAAAAAATCCTCCAATTGATCTATTTTAAGAATGTAAATATATAAAATAGAGCCTAATAAGTCAATTACCCCGCAGGAAATTATTTAACAGCACCGACTCTAATTTTTCATTCTACTAAAGTACGCATAATTTCCACTGTTTTTCAACTTTTTTCTTTCTGCCCCGGCTGAATTTTCTTTATATCCCTTTATTTTGCACCTTATTATTTACTCCCCGCTTGAAATAATTTATAAGGCCGTTTGTTGAAGAGTCGTGAGAGGTCACTTCCCCCTCACTTTTTAATTCTGGTAAAATGGCCTTTGCGAGCTGTTTTCCAAGCTCCACTCCCCACTGGTCAAATGAGTTGATGTTCCAGATAATACCCTGGGAGAAAATCTTATGCTCATAAAGTGCAATCAGAGAGCCAAGTGAGCGGGGTGTCACCTTTTTAAGCAAAATTGAGTTGCTGGGCTTGTTTCCTTCGAAAACCTTGTGCGGAAGGAGTTTTTCCAGGGCATCACCTTTCAGGCCGCTTTTTTCCAGTTCCCGCCTGGCTTCCTCCGGGGTTTTGCCTTTCATTAAGGCCTCGGTCTGAGCAAAAAAGTTGGATAAAAGTATCTTGTGATGTTCACCCAGTTCATTGTGCGTTTCAACCGGGGCAATAAAATCTGCCGGGATCAGCTTTGTTCCCTGATGAATGAGCTGGTAAAAAGCGTGCTGGCCGTTCGTACCGGGCTCCCCCCAGACGATAGGGCCCGTGGAATAATCCACTCTTTTGCCCTCACGTGTAATGCTTTTACCGTTACTTTCCATATCCCCCTGCTGAAAATAAGCCGGGAAACGGTGCAGATACTGGTCGTATGGTAAAATGGCATAGGTCTCTGCATTGAAGAAATTATTGTACCATATTCCAATTAGAGCGAGTGTCAGAGGCATATTCTTCTCAAAAGGAGCAGTGCGGAAGTGGTCATCCATTTGGTAGGCGCCCTCGAGGAGTTCCTCGAAGTTATCCATACCGATATAAATTGCAATTGAAAGTCCTATTGCCGACCAGAGCGAGTATCTTCCCCCCACCCAGTCCCAAAACTCAAACATGTTCCTGGGATCTATGCCGAAGGCCTTAACCTCTTTTTCATTTGTTGAAAGTGCGGCAAAATGCTTTGCAATTTCAGACTCTTTTCTGGCTTTATCCAGGAACCACCTTCTTGCCGTATTTGCATTTGTTATGGTCTCCTGTGTAGTGAAAGTTTTTGATGCAACGAGAAAAAGTGTGGTCTCAGGATCAACTTTTTTCAGCACTTCTGCGATATCCGTAGCGTCCACGTTTGATACGAAGTGTACGTTGAGCCCGGGTTTGGCATATGGCTTTAAGGCTTCGGTGACCATGACGGGGCCCAGGTCGCTACCACCAATCCCTATGTTCACGACATCTTTAATTTCTTTTCCCGTGTAGCCTTTCCAGCGGCCCGATCTAATTTCCTCGCTGAATTTCCGCATCTGCAGAAGCACGCGGTCAACCTCCGGCATTACGTCTTTTCCGTCCACTAAAACAGGGCGCCCGGAGCGGTTGCGAAGCGCTGTATGAAGTACTGCCCTGTTTTCAGTTGTATTAATCTTTTCACCCGTAAACATCCTTTCGATCCAGTTTTTTAAGTTTCGGGACTCTGCAAGGCGGAGAAGAAGCCTCATGGTTTCTTCTGTTATTCTGTTCTTGGAATAATCCAAAAGTATATCATTAAATTCCAAAGAAAACTTTTTAAATCGTTCAGGATCTTCTTCAAACATCTTCCTCATTTGCTGAGGGGCAATTTTCTTCTGATGTTCCTCTAAATCCTTCCATTGTTTTGATTCAGTCAGCTCAGACATTTTTCCTCTCCACATTTACTGCAAAAAATTTATGCGATTGTCTTATAATAAAATTTCCTCAAAACGAATTCCACAGTTTTATTTTTCTATGGCATAAACCTTCCGGCTATTTTTTGAGCCTGAAGGAAAACTGCGAGCCTACTTCCGGAACGCTCATTACTTCCACCTTTGAGCCGTGGGCCTCTACGATGTGCTTTACAATTGCGAGGCCAAGGCCTGTTCCTCCGGCAGTGCGCGAGCGGTCCTTATCAACCCTGAAAAACCTTTCAAAGATACGCGGAAGATCGCGCTTTGAGATACCGATACCGGTATCCCTGACAACTATTCTGACTGAATTTTCCTCCTCCTCGGCGCTCAACTCCACAGAACCTTCATCTGTATATTTAATTGCGTTACCGATGAGATTTACCAGGACCTGTTTAAGCCTCATTTTGTCGCCGTAGACCTTGAGGTCCTCCCTTACGGGGACAAGTTTAAGTGAAAGTTCCTTATCCTCTGCAAGCGGGAGTAGTTCCTGGAGAACCGAGTCAAGGAATTCGTTCAGCTTAAAGTACCTGAAGCTCAGGTGCATCTCGTGCGATTCGATCATTGATATATCGATAAGGTCGCTTAAGAGGTTATTGAGGTTTTCGGTGTGCCGGGCGGCCTTTTCAAGAAAGCTTCTGTTTACCCTGGGGTCGTCTATTGCCCCGTCAAGCAGGGTTTCAAGGAATCCCTGTATGGCAAATATTGGCGTCCTTAATTCGTGAGAAACATTGCCCAGGAATTCGCTTCTAACTTTCTCCAGACGCTTCAGGTAATTGATATCGTGCTGCAGGCGCAGGAACATCTCCTTAACCTCCTGCTGCAGGCCTGAGAGCCCTTTGTCAAGGTAAATATCCTCAGCAGATTTTATCATGTCTTTTCTTATGGCATGAATTACAGCTTCAATTGAGTTAAGCTCCCGGAATCTTTTTCCCCCAAGAAAATACAGGAGGGCAAGGCTGAAGAACAAGATGGAAATTGTTATTATCCAGCGGGCAGAGCCACCTGGAACTGAAATGAAAAGCACCACAAGGAGAAGTCCGTTTAGTAATGTGACTTCTTTAAGAATGGCTCTGGAGAAGACGAGGTTTCTTTTAATCTTAGACAGGATTTCTGAAACGATAGCCGACTCCTTTAATTGTTTCGATCATATCTGCATAATCTGTAAGTTTCTCCCTGATCTTTCTTATGTGGACGTCGATTGTCCTGTCGACCACCAGTACGTCGGTCCCCCAGATGTCGTGCAGTATTGCTTCGCGTCCGAATACCTTGCCCGGTTTGGATGCCAGATAGCTTAAGATCTCGAATTCCTTGCGTGGGAAGATGATTGTCTCCCCTTCGAGCAAGACTTCATACTTGTCGCGGTTTATTTCAAGCGGGCCTATTTTAATAATGGAGTTTTCCCCGGATGGAGCGCCGCCATTTTCGGAGGTCTGAAGTTCAGACTTCCTGAGGTTTGCCTTCACGCGTGCGACCAGTTTCTTTGGAGAGATAGGCTTTCCGATAAAGTCATCGGCTCCAAGTTCCAGCCCTTTGATTTCATCAACCTCAGAAGACTTTGCCGTAAGAAATATAACAGGTGTAGTGGAGAATTGTTCGTTTTTTCTTATCTGGCGGCAGACCTCAAAGCCGTCAAACTTCGGCATCATTACGTCCAAGATAATCAGGTCAGGCTTTTGCGAGAGTTTCTCGAGAGCCTCTTTGCCGTCATAGGCCGTAATGACATCAAAGCCTTCCAGTGCAAGGTTATATTCAAGGAATTCAACTATATCCTTTTCGTCGTCTGCCAGCAGGATCTTCGCTTTCATAGAATATTTTTCTTTTTTATCAGAAATTAAAACCGCTATTATCTACGGTGGTTTTTAGTTCTTTCTCAGGCTAACCTGCCCAGGGCATGATCAGCATGGCCCTTAAGAAAAAGTTTTACCTGGCCTGCAATCCCCTCAGCATCCATTTCAAGCATTCTGTGCAGCTCAGCCTGTGTGCCATGGTCCACAAACTTATCGGGCAGCGCAATCCTTAGAATATCATTTTTATAATTCCTGTCAATAAAATACTCAGCTACTGCACTTCCAAAACCGCCTGCAATCGTATTTTCTTCGAGTGTAACGATCTTGTTATGGTGTGAGGCAATATCATCAAGCATCTCAGTGTCCAGAGGTTTTACATAGCGCATATTTATCACTTCACAGGAGATACCTTCCTTCTGAAGTATTTCGGCAGCTTTCAGCGAATAGTGAACCATTGACCCTACCGCAAGCAAACAGCAGTCCCCACCTTCACTCAGCTGTTCAGCCTTACCGACAGGGATTAGGTCAAAGCCCTCTTTGAGCGGGACTCCAAGTGCATTACCTCTTGGATAGCGGATTGCAACGGGTCCGTTTTTATATTCCGTTGCAGTATAGATCATATTTCTCAGTTCGGCCTCATCCTTCGGAGCCATGATTACCATATCCGGAATAAGCCGCAGGTACGAAAGGTCAAATGCACCGTGATGTGTAGGTCCGTCAGCCCCGACGAGGCCTGCCCTGTCAAGAACGAATACAACATGCAGGTGCTGCAAGCTTACGTCGTGGACGATCTGATCAAATGCCCTCTGAAGGAAAGTAGAATAAATTGCAACTACAGGAATAGTACCCTGCGTAGCCATACCGGCGGCAAAAGTAACGGCATGTTCTTCAGCAATGCCGACGTCGTAGTATCTCTTAGGGAATTCCTTCTGCAGGAAATCGAGCCCCGTACCGTCAGGCATTGCAGCCGTAATTCCAACTACTTTCGGGTTTTTCTTTGCAACCTCTACAAGTGCCTGTCCGAAGATCTTTGTATATGATGGAGCAGCGCCTGCTTTCTTAAATGCCTGTCCTGTAACCTTGTCAAAAGGAGTTGAAGCATGGAGCCTCTGTACGTCCTCTTCGGCAGGCTTGTAACCCTTGCCCTTCTGCGTCAGGACGTGGACGAGTATAGGTCCGTTAAGATTTTTTACCTGTTCAAATATTTTTACCAACTGTGAAACGTTATGGCCGTTAACAGGCCCGAAGTAGCGGAAGCCGAGGGCTTCAAAGAGCATACCGGGAGTAAGTACGGCTTTAAGGCCGTTTTCGAGTCTTGCAGCCATTTTTCTTAGTCGGTCGCCACCCTGGCCAAGTTTGCCCGTCAGGTCCCATATCTGCCCTTTGAGCTTATTGTAGTCAGGATGAGCAATCATCTCTGTAAAATAGTTTGAGAACTGCCAGACGTTAGATGTAATTGACATATTATTGTCGTTTAGGACAACGATAAGATTGCTTTTCAGGACTCCGGCATTATTCATTGCCTCATAGGCCATACCGCCCGTCATGGCGCCGTCGCCGATAATTGCCACGACCTTTTTATTATCTTTATTCAGGTCGCGTGCAGCAGCCATACCTAAGGCAGCAGAGATAGATGTGGAAGCATGACCTGCACCAAAGGCGTCATAATCGCTTTCGGTTCTTTTTAAGAATCCGCTTATGCCGTGGAACTGTCTAATAGTTGAAAGCTCATCGCGTCTGCCTGTAAGCACCTTGTGCGGATAAGCCTGATGGCCTGTATCCCAGACAATCAGGTCATTTGGTGTATTAAAAACTTTATGGAGTGCTACCGTAAGCTCAACGGCCCCGAGTCCTCCCCCAAAATGTCCCCCGATTCTGGAAACGACATCAATAAGATAGTCTCTGATTTCCTGGCACAGAACTTTAAGTTCCGGCATCTGAAAATTACGAATATCTGCGGGTGAATTTATATTAAATAAGAACTTGTACTTATTTTCTTCATTCATTTTTTGTACCTGACAAATTATTCTTCAAAAGCGTCTGACGGCTCATTATCTATTTCAAGGCTTTTGCGAAGAGCTGTAACTTTAACTTCGGCTTCCTTGAGTTTTGTGTAGCAAACCTTTGAAAGTTCGATACCCTCTTCATAAAGGCTGATAGCCTCATCAAGCCCTATCGATTCACTATCGAGCATCCCGGAGATCTCCTCCAGGCGCCTGAGCATATCCTCAAACGATCCCTCACTTTTTTTCTTCATAGTTTTTTTTATTCACCCAAATTTCTTTATCATGGAATTTTAACTCTGCAGGCTCGCCGGCCTTAAAATCGCCGGCCCGAAATACAAATTTAGAATCCTGTTTGACCAAGACAAAGCCCTTTTTTAATATCCTGCGCACGTCGTGCGACTCCAGCCCTTTTTCAAAGAGCGAAAGACGGTTACTGAGGCTTAAGAGCCTGCCGTCAAGTTTCTGCTGGATGCGGTAGAGAATGTTATCGGTCTGCTGAGTCCTTATACGAACAAGGTCCTGTGGGACCCTGAAGCCATAGGCTTTCAGGTGGCCGGCAACTTCCCGTTTTTTCCGGTCTATAATATAAAAAATATTCTCGGATGTTCTAAATGAAAACTCTTCTAAAAAGGCAAAAAAGTCGTCTTTACTGGGGGTGGCAACTTCCATGGCAGCCGATGGTGTTGCAGCCCTGAGGTCCGCCACAAAGTCGGAAATTGTAAAATCCACCTCATGGCCTACTGCACTGATTATAGGTATGCATGAGGCAAAAACGGCGCGGGCAACAATTTCCTCGTTAAAAGCCCAGAGGTCCTCCAAGGATCCGCCTCCGCGTCCGATGATTATCAGATCTATGTCGTTTCTTTCATTCAGGCATTCAATCCCTTCAGAAATAGATTTTGCAGCTCCCTCGCCCTGGACTCTTGCAGGAAATACAACAAGCTCGACCAAGGGGTAGCGCCTCTGTGCAATGGAAACCATATCTCTTAATGCCGCACCGTCAATAGCCGTTACAATGCCTATTTTCCTGGGGAAGGAGGGAATAGGTTTTTTGAATTCATCATCAAAGAGACCTTCGGCCTGAAGTTTTGCCTTAAGTCTTTCAAAAGCCGCCTGGAGTTCTCCAACACCGGCAGGCTTCATGCTGCGCACTTCAAGCTGGTAATTGCCGCGCGGCGGATAAACCGTAATACGCCCGTTTGCAACCACCTTCATGCCGTCTTCAGGAGTGAAGAAGACATAATTGTTGTACCCCTTCCACATTGTACAGCATATCATGGCATTACTATCCTTGAGATTGAAATACCAGTGGCCGGAGACGTGTTTTTTCAGGTTGGAGATTTCGCCTTCGATGCTTATGGAGGAGAAATTGTCTTCGAGCTCCTCCTTGATTAGGCGCGTAATTTCACTGACGGATAAAGTCATTGCCTAAAAACTACCTTCTTTTAAGATATTAAATCAACAGGTTTCAAATTCATCTTACAAATATATCAGTTTATGGGATAATAAGTGTTATAAAAAATAAGTAGGGAAAATAGTTCCCGATATGCCGGCTTGCCCGGGTGTAAGGTTCGACGTTAATACAGGTTAGTTATTTTTAATTAGAATTTTACGCTGAAGCCGAGGGTGGGAAGGATCGGGAACATGGTATTAACCCTTTTGCCAAGCGAAAGGTCGTCATTAATGAAGTAACTGTAGCCTACAACGTTATGACGGTTATAAACATTTATAACGTCCAGGTAAAAAGACCAGTCAAAATTCCAGAATTCCGCAAGCCACGTAAGCCTTACATCCAGCCTGTGGTAGTCGGGCTTTTTGGCATTATACCTGTCGGCGTTTATTCCATAATTGACATCATAAATTACTTGCGGCTTTGAATTTATACCGCTCTGGCGCGTTGCAATTTCAGGACTGTCGGGCTTTCCATCCAGGTTTGTATCGGTCAGCATAATTCTAGGTTTAATTCCCAGGGGAACCGTGTACGGGAAGCCTGAACCGAATTGCCAGCGGAGTCCCACATTAAATTTCTTGCTTACCTCATAACTGAGCACAACGTTGACAGTATGCCTCTGGTCGTAGCGGAAAGGAATTGTTATGCCCTCTTCGTACCGGTTTGCAAAAGCCAGCGCATAAGAAAGCCAGCCCGATAAGGCGCTGCTGCCCGCGATGTTCCTTTTCTCAAGGAGGAATTCAAAGCCGTAGGCTTCGCCGTCCGAGTTATTAATGGGGATTTGTGTCACTGAATCGCCCCTGACATATATCGGCCTCGTCCATGCCTCAGGATATCTTGGGTCTTTTCCCGGCACAGGTTCTGTGAAGAAATTTCTTCCCTGGACTTTTTCAGGCACTATAAGGTTGTTAAACCTTTTATAATAGCCTTCAACTTTGGCTCTCCACTCCTCGGTAACCCAACGTTCAAGACTTAAAACGTAATGTATAGCCCTTTCGGCTCTCAGGCTGTTGGTATACCGGGGACTGAAGTCTAAGAGCATATTCTGATCGCGCAGCTTTTCATAGCCGGGCGACTGATAGAATAATCCCCACACTGCTCTTAATGTAGTAATGCCGTTCAAAGCGTAGGACAGGGCAATTCTTGGAGCAAGATAAGGCTTTTGGAGAATCTGGTAATAATCCATTCTTAAGCCGGGCTCGAAATATAGGCGTTCAGAAATCCTGAAATTATTCTGCACATATGCCCTGTAACGATAGTAATCCTTTATATCTTTTATGTCTGTGGGGATGGACCTGAAGCCGCCATTTGATTCAATAAAAGCCTTTAGTTCGGGAGAAAGATTGAAGTTAAAATTTATGGTTGTCCTCATCTGATCCAGACCCACGCCCGCTTCGAACTGGTTACTGCCCCAGAGGTAGGTTATCTTATCGTCGTAGGAATATTTCCTGAAAAAGAAGGAGGAGGTGACTCCTATTCCAAGCAGGTAAGAAGAAACGGTATCGGGCACAGCATCATTGAATTTTTCGCGGTTCAAAGAGGGATCTAAAAATGCCGCCTCCAGCTGCGAGTCGCCGGAATTTTTATACCACGATACAATAAATTTGTTCAGGAGTCTTTTCGAGGGGGAGTAATGCCATGCAAAGGAGGCCAGATCGTTCCGGCTTAAATCCTGCACGCTCACGCTGTCGGGGGTTTTTCTGTTCTTGCCGCTGACAACGTTTACACCGTCTCTTGAAATAATTCCGTTAAGGAGGAATCTGTGACCTCCGAAAGGGCCAAATGCAAGTTTGCCCTGAAAATCATAAAAGTTCGGGAACGACGTATTCTCATCTACAAGCCCTGCTTTCTTTACGAACGGTTCAATTATGAGGTCGTAATAGGTACGCCTGGAGTTTACGATCCAGCTGCCGGGAACATTAAACGGGTTCTTACCTTCCAGGACCAGGTTGGCATCCACAATGGATGCATTAATGTTTCCCTGAAAGCCCACATTCCTTGGGCCCTCACGGTTGGTAACGTCCAGGACAGCCGAAAGCCTGTCGCCATAGCGCGCAGGAAATCCTCCCGTAATAAGGTTTATATCTGCCACGGCCTCAGGGTTAAACATGCTGATTACGCCATAAAGGCGGTAAGGGTTAAACACCTCCACGTCATCCATAATGATCAGGTTCTGATCGGGCCCACTTCCGCGGATGACAAGTTGTGAAGTAAAATCATTCGGGGCTAGCACGCCCGGAAGAGACTGCAGAGTTCTCAGGACATCCTGAACGGCGCCCGGCTGAATCCTTGCCTTCTCAGGCCTCAGGTCAATTACGCTTACGCGCGGATCCTCCTGCTTTTGTCTTCTGTCGCCGAGGACCTGGATTTCATCTGTTACAATTACTGCAGGTTTCATTTCAACGTTCAGGGTTACAGTCCCCCTTTTAATTGTAACCTCCCGCAGGAATGTCTCATAGCCTATGGCGCTGAATCTTACGGTGTAAGTGCCCTCAGGAACAGATTTAACCTCGTAGGTGCCGTCAGAGGCGGTCTGTGCCCCAAGATCTGTTTTTTGAAGTATGATGTTTACACCCGGAATTCCTGAATTGCCTTCAGTTACCCTGCCTTTAAGGCTGCCCGACTGGGCAAAAACTTCAGATGTGCCTAAGAGCAAAATGAGGCATAGTAATATTTTCAAACAACCATTATTCAAAATTTTCTGATAATCCCTCTTAAATTTCTCCCCTTTTTCAAAAAAAGCCCGGTCAGATGTTCAGGTGGAAAGTGAAAAACCCCGAATACAAGCCTAACATTATCTCATGGAAATCGGTACCCGTCTGCCCCGGCTTAAAGTTATAACGGTACTTTGCATAAAAGGTAAATATATCATAAATCTTGAAAAGTCCAACCGATACCTCAGGGCTTATACCGTTAAAACCTCCAAGGTTGGAAAAAGCATTTAGCCCCGGTGAAATATATTCAATGTATGGAAGCGGGAAAATATGTTTATAGCCCACGCGCAGGAAATTCCTGTCCTCCTGTACGAGCTGGAAAATGTATGAATACTCCACCGAAAAATAACCAACCGGGTACTTATAGTTATTGGTTACAAGTGACAAGATGGGGATTTCCTTTGTAAGGCTGAAGTAGCTTTTGCCGCCCCAGCTTACATAACCCGGTGCCGGAAGGCCGAAAATGACTCCGCCAAAACAGCACATCATTACAATGCTGGAGCCTCCTTGTTTTGCCTCCTCGGACTGGTTATCCACCGGATAAGCAACTTCGAAGTCTTCGCTACGATTTGTTTTGCCGTTTTTCCCTTCGACGTATATTACAAAAGGTATATCGGTCGAATCGAATGTCAGGTTTGTAAGGTCAATATCTGCCTTATGTTCCTCGGCGTAATCTTTGGATATTATAAATTCGTACTTACCCTGCATTACAACGCGCGATTTGCAGCTGTCACTCGTATAGAATGTCAGTCTGAACTTATGAGGAGTCTCCGGAGTAATATAGGAATCTATCAGAAAGACCTCAATTGAATCGCCGGATGCCGATTCATCCTGAGCATATGAAGATGAACAGAAAGAAAGGAGAAACAAAAAGAGAAATAACAGTAACTTTTTCATAAAACCCCGGAAATGTTACTCATGAAATTCGATTTAATACATTTTAATTAAATTGCCCAAGCAATGCAACACAAAACAGGCTGTTCACATCTCAGGCTGCTTAAGGGAGGAAAATTAAAAACACGTTTTGAATTTAAACTATTTTCACCGACATTTGCAACCCTGCAAAATACGGGCGCTTAATAAGCCCGAACTTCGAACTTTGCACTATTGTATTTATCTTGTATTTACAATAATTTTAATGATTACTTAAATCTTTAAACAATACAGGTGTAATTATGATAGAAGAAAAGATTAAAGAACTGGGTTATACCGTACCCGAAGCCCCGAAGCCTCTTGCCGCATATATTCCGGCCTTAAAAGATGGCAACCTGGTCTATACCGCCGGACAGCTCCCTTCAGCCTCCGGTGAACTGAAATTCAAGGGGAAGCTTGGCAAGGAACTGACAGAAGAACAGGGCAAACAGGCGGCTGAACTCTGCGCTCTTAACTGCCTGAGTGTAATTAAGTCCGTTGCCGGAAGCCTGGATAACGTTGAACGCATAATCAAGGTAACAGCCTTTATAAACAGCGCCCCGGGTTTTACCGATCAGCCCAAAATAGCCAATGGAGCCTCGGAGTTCTTTGTAAAGATCTTCGGAGAGGAAGGCAAGCACGTCCGCAGCGCCGTTGGCGTCAATGAGCTTCCCTTAAATGCTGCCGTGGAAGTGGAAATTATTGCCAGGCTGAAATCCTGAGCACAGGAAAAAAGAGCACAATATCAAAATGCACCTCAGTTATTGACTTTAACTTAAAGCGTCAATTTGATAAATAATTAATATAAAGTGTTTGTGTCAGTTTCACCGGTTCAATCTCTTCGGTCATGAGCCTTATGGCTGAAGAGATGAGCCATTTTGATTAAAAGAGGTAGCTAAAGCAAAATGAGATTCATAAAATTATTTATCGTTCCCGCCTTTATTCTGGCTGTTGTTATTAACGGCTGCTCATCGGGCAGCAAAACCTTAAAGACTGAAGGCCCCCGTGTAAAGGAAAACGTTCCTGAGGTTAAGGCCCCCCCGGTAAAACCAGCCACGCTGAAATCTGTCGAGAACTGGATGTATACTTATAATTCCGGCACCCCTTCTGAACAGGGGCAGAAAATATCCTCGGTTATTTATGATGGTAACGGGAATCAGACCGAGACCATAGTCTATAATCCTGAGGGTAAAATCAGCGAAAGGTATACTTACGCCTACGATAACAAGGGGAATAGAATTGAAACCATCAAGTACGACAGCCTGGGACACGTGGACCGCCGTTTTGAGTATAAGTACGACAAGGAAGGCCATAAGATTAAGACAATTTCCTACAAGCCAAACGGGGATGTGGATAAGTCCTACGTCTATATTTACGACAAAAAAGGAAATATAGTCGAAGAAGTCTGGTACAATTCAAAAGGCAAAAAAGAACAGCGGTTTACTTACAAATATGACGATGAGGGTAAGAAGATTGAAGCCGCCAATTACGGGGCCAGTAATGCCCTTTATTATAAATATTCATATAAATACGACGACAAGGGCAACCTGACTGAAGAGATACGCTATAATAAATCGGGCGAGCCTGTAAGCGTAACAAAAAGTATTTATAATTATTGATTGTTAACGCCTGAAAATGAATAATTTAGCGGTTTTTGCACTTCTACAGCTGTCACGTGCAAATATTGTACTGGTAGAATGATTATAAAATTATTATTTTACACCTGTTTAATAATAATTATTTGAAAGACGCAATGAGAGAAATGTTTAAATCTAAAATACACCGTGCAACCGT
>JBLMYS010000384.1:0-15425 GCA_050258415.1 Acidobacteriota bacterium
GGCGCCCTGTAGTGCTTTTCCAAGAGCTGAAGTGTCACTCTGCGCCTGGGAAGGTTTATTCTCCTGAAGGGGCTTCTGCTGATTTTGGTTTTCATTCTGCGGCGTGGTCTTATTAACCAGAGTTGTATCGCCCGGCTTTTTGACAGGCGGGTTTTGAGGTGTGGGGGAACTCAGGTAAAGCCATACTATAAGTATTGCTCCGATTAGTACGAAGGCAATTGTTGTTTGTTTATCCATCTGTTTTATATTCCAGAAATTAATCTAATGGGTCATACCCCCCTTTGTTGAAGGGGTTACATCTTAAGATCCGCCATACAGATTTTATACCTCCCTTAAGAACTCCATACTTCAAAAAAGCTTGGCGGCTATATTCGCTACAGGAGGGATAAAATCTGCATGAAGGTGGAAAAAGCGGTGATATCAGCTTTTGGTAAATTCTGATTAAAAATACAAATACGTGCCTCATTGTAATCGGCTGTTTATTTTATTCAACAAATCGATAACAGCGGGCATGATATCACTTAACTTAAGTTTTTTCTGTCTTTTCTGATTCAAGTTGTTTGGAGAAAAAATAATTTTAAGGCAAATTGCCTTTTGAGTGCAATTTGCCTTCAAAATTTCTTTGTTTAAGCGGTAGGATTCTCTTAACAAACGCTTAACCCTGTTTCTCCAAACCGCATTGCCCGCTTTCTTTGAAACAGCGGCAGCTATCTTAACACCAGCCTGCTCAGAATTCTTTTCGGGAAAAAAACTAACCTTCAGCCTCTGATCGTCTGAATAAATAACCTTACCAACCGAATATACCTGTCTAAAGTCTGTTTCTTTTTTGATCCTTTCATCTTTTGAAAGGCCAAACTTTGCCAAGTCTTTTATCTCTCGTCGCTAACGGTTAATCTTTTTCTTCCCTTTGCACGCCTGCGTGATAAAACCTTGCGGCCGTTTTTCGTACTCATGCGCTCACGGAATCCGTGTTTATTAACTCTTTTTCTTTTGCTTGGTTGAAATGTTCTTTTCATAATTATACTCCTTGAAAATAAAGAATTCTAAGTTAAGGAATCGCGTAAAAAAATACAAGATTTAAAGGAGTCCCGAAGCCTGAAAAACAGCTTAATTTAACACCTTAGATAAATTTAATTCACAATCTTTATAATTTAGGGCTCTTAAATGCAATTTTCAATTGAATTTACAGGCGCAAAAATAAGACGGATGGGCCTGGGGAAATAGCCCATAATTTTGACCCGTAAACAACCAGGGCTAAAAATGCCCGTGAAAATTCCGGAATAAAACTTAAGCCTGAAATTAAAATTTGTGTAAATACACGGGGAATTTGTAATTTACACCCGGTTTTAACAACATTAATTTCCAGAAAAGGAGGAGTCCCGTGAAATTGCACCTTAGAATTCCTGCTGCTCTTTTCATCCTGTCCCTGATTTTTCCCCCTGAATCATTTGCTCAGGGAGATATTAAGGGAAAAGATGAGCCGAAGGCGGTTTATTCATTTACAAAGGACCTTGAAATTAAAACAACACCCGTAAAAAACCAGGCCAGAACCGGTACCTGCTGGTGCTTTGCAACAGTCTCGTTCCTGGAAACTGAGCTCTTAAGGCAGGGTAAAGGGGAATACGACCTGTCTGAAATGTTCATTGTACGCAATACTTACCCCTTAAAGGCTGAAAATTACCTGAGATATCAGGGAATGGCTAACTACGGCGAGGGAGGACAGGCGCACGACGTCTTAAACCAGATACGCAGTTTCGGGATTGTGCCCGAAGAGGCTTATACAGGAAGAAATAACGGCGAGGATAAGCATAACCACGCGGAAATGAGGGCTGTTACAGAAAGCATGCTGAAAACTATGGCTGAAAATAAAAGCGGAAAGTTAAGCCACCGCTGGAAAGAAGCTTACGAATCCGTCCTGGACGTCTATATGGGCAAACTCCCCTCTGAATTTACCTATAAGGGCAAAACCTACACCCCGAAATCCTTTGCCGGCGAGCTGAACCTGAATCTGGATGACTATGTGGAACTGACATCTTACACGCACCACCCGTTCTATAGCAAATTCACGCTTGAAATTCCTGATAACTGGAGCCGCGGCGAATACTATAACCTCCCTATCGGGGAACTGGAGGCCGTAATGGACTATGCCCTCGAAAACGGTTACTCTGTGGCCTGGGACGGGGACGTTAGCGAGCACGAGTTTTCTCAGAAAAAAGGCTATGCTGTCCTTCCCCTGAAGGACTGGAACGATAAGTCGGCTCCTGAAAAAGATGAAGTAATAACTTCACCTGAGGTTGAAAAGACGGTTACACAGGAAGACAGGCAGGAATCCTTTAATAATCTTACGACAACTGACGACCACCTGATGCACCTGGTTGGCCTCTCACACGACCAGAAGGATACCAAATATTATATAACAAAGAATTCCTGGGGCACAGAACAGACCAACGGCGGGTATATTTATATGTCTGCCCCGTACGTGCGCCTTAAAACAGTTGCCATTATGATACATAAAAACGCAATTCCCAAAGAAATTGCCAAAAAGCTGGGGCTTTAATCCAGGGTTTTAACACTTCTCACCATCAGAAGCCGGGAATTTCATAAAATCCCGGCTTCTGATGGTAATATAACAATCCTTTTTCCTAAAATATCAGGGCTCCGATTAACAGGAGCACCACAAGACCTCCTGCAGCCAGCATAATTATCTTTGAAGTATCCATTCCCGAACCGCTGTCCTCAGCCGGGGCCGCGGCATTCTGCGTGCTCTGCGTCTGCTGTCCCTTGTTCTCCGTCTGTGACTTTTGTTCTGTCTGAGTCTTGTTCTCCGTCTGTCCCGTTGTTGTGCCTGTTGCTGTCCTTCCGCTGCCTACGGCCTGGTTTTGCGATGATGAATTCTGTGCCGGCGGATTTTGAGCAGGTGGATTTTGAGTCTGCGTATTCTGTGCCGGAGGATTCTGTGTCTGAGTACTTTGTGTCTGGGTATTCTGTGCCGGAGGATTCTGAGCCGGAGGATTCTGCAGAGGCGGGGTGTTTTGCGTCTGTGTCTCTGTTCTTGAGCTGCCGGTTACATTCTGCTGCTGTTCTGCCGGTGCGGTATTGTCAAAGGTGACGGTTACACCGTTTGAGAGCTTCATGTCTTTGATTTCGCTTTTATTGATCTCCTGCAGAAGATTTGTAACGGCTTCTCTTAACTGGACGGTATTTGACGTAACTTTAATTACCTTCCCCGTATAAATCTTGCTGTTCTTCAGCTCCACTCTGTCCAGCGTGTCAAGCTGTGCAAAGCAGGTCATTGAAAGTACAATGAAAACGAATAGTAAGCTTTTCATTATTGTCTCCTTCCTGAGTAAGTAAGTCTGCCAGGTTTTTTTCACTTCCCGGCAGTACATAAATTAAGCTGAACAATATTGCCCTTTAATTCAATTCCAATTTTGTGGGGGAATAATGAAAAGATAGAGAATGGTTTATCTTTAAGGGGATTTGGAGGTGCCGGAGAAGAGTCCTTCTCCGGCATAAATAAATTTATTTTACCAGCACTACCTGTGCCCTGTCGGACTTTACAACTTCGGAGATGAATTTTCTGTACTCGGCATAGTATTTAGCATCAATGGCGTAGCTTTTTATCTCAAGCGAACGCGTGTAAATTAGACTCGAAGAGTCTATCTTCCGTGTCTGCGAGGAGAAATTACCAAAAGATGTCTTAAGGAGAGTTTCCCCGGGAAGTGCCTCCACCTGAAAGCCTGCGGGAATTGTAAAATAAACAGTATCAACGTCCAGATAAGGATAGTGAAACCTAACGGGCGAGAGTCTCTGGGCTACCTCCCTGGGGATGCTGGTGCGCCTTTCCATTATGTTTGGCTGGAAGAAGATCCTGCTTCCCTGCGCCGAAGCATAGCCGGGAAGGGAAAGCTTCAGTTCCATTCTTACTTCCGGACTGTTTTCTTCAACTTTCTTCACCTTCATCTCTTCAAGCTTTGCCATCGGCGTCTCAAGTGAATTTAAGACCCACTTTTCCCTGTCTTCCGGTGTGCTTTCTTTTATTATGCTGCGCGGAGCCTCCTGCTGATTGCCCGTCCATTTTATTTCTGCATTTACTTTAAGGCTTCCAAAAGAAGAAAGATTTACGTTAAGGTTTCTCTGCTGGATGTTTTCCTTTGAAGTACCTGCCGGAGTCTGAACTACCACGCCCCCGGTTTCAGTTATCATCAGGGCCTTGCGGTTTTCGCAGTCACTGCCAAGATAACCCGGAGGTGTCGTCTGGCTGGTGCATTCAAGCCACATGGTGTCTTTTTCAAGCGGAACAGAGACAATTACATGGTTGAACTGATTGCTAGGAAATTCGCTGATCATAGGATTACGGAAATGGCCGCTTCTGATCAGAACGGGATAAGCTTTTATTCCGGCTTCCTTTAAGAGTGTGACCATATAGTTGCTGAGCGCTTTGCAGTCGCCGTAGCCTTTTTCATGCACATACTTCACATCAAAAGGCTGATAGCCCCCGATGCCAAGCTGTACACTTATATATCTTGTGCGCTGCTGCATGTAGCGGTATAACTTCCTTGTCAATTCCAGCTTGTCGCCCTTTGATGAGGCGGCATTTGACGATACGATAGCTTTTACGTCATTTAATGCTTCCTCAGGCAGAGTATTTCTATCTTTGTAAAGATTGCTGATCCAAAGCCCGAAATCTTTCCAGGTTTCCATATTACCGGAAAATCCGTCCAGCTCAAAGTTGCCGGGAGCAATACGGACAATGGCCGCAATATCCTCTACATCATCGCCAATGGCGTCCTTTGAGAGCAGGGGCAGGTTCCGGGCCTCCCATGTGTAGAGTTTTTTCCCGTCTTCCATAGTGATTGCGGGTTTCAGTGAATCGGCGTTTGTCCAGTATCTTAAGGTTTGTCCTTCCGGAATCAGCACCTCAAAACGGCTTTTCTCCACCGGCTCGAGCGATTCCTGAGAAAGCCAGGTTGGAAAACTCAGATAGCCGTCGTAGGAAATTTCATACGTAAACTCAACCGTGTAGGGGAAGCGGTCGTAGTAGAGTTCAGCTGTTTTTACACGGTTATCCTCATAAAGTGAATAGGAACTGAAGGCGCTGACGTCATGCATATCACCCTTTTCAAGCTCCCGCACCTCCTCGCCATTGGCGTCGAGAATTCTTCCCTCGAGGCTTTCAATCTGCACGAATTTATCATACCAGAGAACAAGCTGACCGTAATCCTGTTTATCCTTACTGAAGATGGTTACGGCGCGTTTTACTTTCTGCACGGCCCGTTTCTCATTTTTTACTTCAAACCTTACATAATCTTCCCTTATAACCGCATCCGCATCTTTTTTCAGAAAAGAAGGTATTTTCCTGGAATTGTATTCGTTCTCCTCTGCCGGAGTAAGTGTGAATAAACCCGATAAGGCTAAAAGTGCAGTGCAAACAAAAAAACGGATCTGCATTCTCATCTCAGGCTTTCCCCTTCTTTACTTTTGACTTTGTCTTCTCTGCTTTATCCGGCAGTTCAGATTTCTCTGTGGTGGTGCCGTTGCCCGCAGGAGCCGTAACGGGCTGAACCTTTTCCTGTATGCGCGACAAAACAATCTGTTCAGATTCCACAGAAACCATGGCGGCGTAAAAATCTCTGATCTGTTCATAAAATTTTGGCTTAATCTGCGCTTCCTTAATTTCAGTTGTGCATGTAATGATCAATTTCCCGCCTTCAACTTTTGTCTGACGCGTAAAAGAAAGTGCTCTGGCTCCCCCGTAAGTTGTAATATCCTTTAACTTTTCCTTTACCTCAAAACCTTCGGGGATATTTATGCTGATTGTTGAGGTAAGCTTCCTCCTGTAAGCATAATCGACAGGAAAATTTCTTATTGCAGCCTTAAAAGGGTTTTCCCAAAGGCGGTCTATTATCTGCGGATTGATATAGATCATATCGCCGTTTCTCTGTGCATAGGAAGCGGAGCTAAACGATGCCTTTATTTTTAAAGGGAGACTGAGGCTGTCTTTATTGCTGATCGAAACAGAGTCAAGCGTTATGGCCGATCTTTCGGTGTCGAACTGGCCTTTTGCAATTTCAGTTTCCTTCTTCTCGCTTAGTTCCTGGCGGAGTCTCAGGCTGGAGTATGCCGAGAGTGACTTCTCAAGCTTTCCTGTAACTGAGCCGTCGGCCGAAAGGATGATTGAGGCCGCTGAACTTCCTTCATCAACCCTGTCGGAGGCGACACCAACCCATCCCCAGTTATTTTCCCTTATGAGAAGCCCCCTTGTCCCGAGTATTTTTACCGGCAGAAGGTCCATGGGCCGGTTCGGATCAGTGGCGTCGAGCAGGTAATTCTTTGTGCCGATGGTTGCCCTGGCTGTAACGTAATTAAACTGTGAGATTATAGGGTAAATATCCTGAATTGCGCCGTTTGCCCGTGTGCTGAAAATAACCGGATCAGAATCTATTCCGGCGGACTTCAAAAGCGAAATGAGTAAAAATGTTATTTCGGCGCTGTTCCCCTTTTTGGATTCCAGAACGTCGTCCACCTCCTGATTGGCAAAGACGCGGTTTTCACCCGACCAGACGATAGAAGAACGCACCCAGTCGTAAATTGCCTTCATTTTATCTTCGGGAGACTGCAGGCCTGCTGTTATCTGTTCGGCGGTTTTTCTGACCTGCCTGGTGTCATCAATAATTTTATAGAAGGAATTGTCTTCCAGCAGTTCAGATACAACTGTGGGCCAGTCGTTAAGCACTTTCTTCTGACCGCCCCCGGAGAAGGCGTAGCCGGCAAGCTGGACATCCAGCTGATTAAGATAATCGCTGGTTGTTGTAATAAATGGTTCCTCTCGTATAGCCGGTGCGTTCTTAATAGCCATGCGCCAGTAATTGCAGTTGACTACCGGCTGGTTGAAGTAGGATAGTGCCGTTCCCGAGAAGACCTGTGTAACATCCTCTCTTTCGTCCACTGCAAAACTTTCAAATCCCCGCTTTACGCCCGCATAGGCAATGGACTTTGGATAGCGCATGCGGTATTCGCTCCAGCGTACCGGTTCACTGTACTGAAATACCCAGTCGCGCATACGGCTGATATTCGATGCTATAATGGTATACCGGAATTCAACAACACAGCCGGGCTGCAAAGCCGGAAGCGTGAAGCGGTAGCGCGTCCATCTGTCGTTAATCTCTTCTTCAAAAATATCACCGCTGCTTAATTCATTCTTTACTATGGCGCCTTTTTCATCAAGCCTGTATGTCGCCCCTTCAATGTCGTGTATGGTTTCAGTGTTGCGTTCGGTCCACAGGCTTACTGAATGAGTGCCCCAGTCGTAGCCTTTTGCCGTAAGTATCTTGATCCTCATATGCCTTTTAAAGACAATATTTAAGTCGTCATTGAAAGTAGACTCACCATAATCGCAGAGTATGAGTGCCGTAGCGTTGGTGTCCTGGGGAAAAGATTTCATCTGAAGATCTGCCACCGGAATTTCACCCCACTTTATCGGAGGCTCCGCCTGGGCAAAAGAATTACTGAAAGAAACACAAATTAAAAAGGAAAGTGCCATAAAAAGGGAACGCGGTTTCATACAGGACTCCTGATTATTGAGAAAATAAAAATCAGGATTTTAACAGCCTTTGTCAAATCGGCCTGATGCATAGAAATAATAAATGAAAATAAATTTTCTGCCTCAGGTCACATGGAAATTGGGACGAAATATATTATTTTGCCATTCTGTTGATTTTTAAAGTATTTTTTTTGACTATAACTATTAGTTCCACTTTGGAAGCGGGCATTTTTATGCCCTTTTGTCATTATAATTTAGCTTAAGAAGAAGGTTGAGATGGATCCCAATACAAAATGCATGCATGCGGAATCGTTTTCGGCAAAGCTCTTCAGGCTCAGGCAGCCCCCGAATGTAATACTGCCAGAGAAAAATGAAGTGCAGAATTTTGCCGAAGAGTTCCTGCAGATATTATTCCCCCATTTCGGGAAAAAGATATTCTATTCCCCAAAAGATATTGAGGTGGAACTTCTGCTGATAAAGAAAAAGCTGCTGCATATATTAAGACCCCTGCAGTCCTCCATTTTAGTTGAGGTGGATGACATAGCAGAGAATTTCTGCATTAAAAGTTCAGAAATTCATGAAAAACTCATGCTGGATGCCGAGGCAATCCTGAAGGGCGATCCGGCCGCCGAGAGCATCGACGAAGTCATTATGTCCTACCCGGGATTCTTCGCAATTGCAATCTTCCGGATAGCTCATGAATTTTACGCCATGCACGTGCCCTTTTTCCCGCGCATTTTAACTGAATATGCCCACCAGATGACGGGAATCGACATTCACCCGGGAGCCGATATAGGACGTTCGTTTTTTATTGACCATGGTACCGGAATCGTTATCGGCGAGACGAGTATGATAGGTGACAATGTAAAAATCTACCAGGGCGTGACGCTGGGCGCACTCAGCGTCAGCAAGAAAATGGCTAAATCAAAAAGGCACCCTACAATTGAAAGCGACTCGGTTATTTATTCGGGAGCAACTATTCTGGGAGGTGAAACCGTAATCGGCCACCACAGCGTAATAGGAGGTAATGTGTGGCTTACACAAACTGTTCCGCCATATTCAATAGTATACCATAAAAGTGAAATTAAGGTAAGAAGCATAAAACAGTCTGAAGAAGAACCAATTAATTACTCAATATAAATTAAGAAAGGAAGAGGGCACAAAATGAGGGCAAATAATGTGCTGGAAACAATCGGCAATACACCAACGGTCAGGATAAACAATCTTTTCAGCAGCAGGGTTGAAGTATGGATGAAACTGGAAAAGGCAAACCCCGGCGGAAGCATCAAGGACAGAATTGGCCTGGCTATGATAGAAGATGCCGAAAGAAGAGGCATACTCCATAAAGGAAGCGTAATTGTTGAGCCTACCTCGGGCAATACCGGAATAGGCCTTGCTATGGTTGCCGCGGTGAAAAAATATGAGATCATTCTGGTTATGCCTGAATCGATGTCTTTGGAGCGCAGGAAAATTATGGCCGCCTACGGCGCAAGGCTGGAACTGACGCCAAGGGAAAAAGGGATGAAAGGAGCAATTGAAAGAGCCAATGAGCTAGTAAAGGAAAATAAAAATGCCTGGATGCCGATGCAGTTCGATAACGAAGCCAATACAAAAATTCACCGGGACGCTACAGCACAGGAAATAGTAAAGGATTTTCCCGACGGGTTTGACTATTTTATTACAGGCGTCGGCACCGGCGGCCATATTACCGGCGTGGCCGAGGTCTTAAAGGAAAGATTCCCCTCGACAAAGGTTTTTGCCGTTGAGCCTCAGCAGTCGGCTGTAATTGGCGGCGGGAAACCGGGCCCTCATCCTTTGCAGGGGCTTGGAGCAGGCTTTATTCCGAGCATTATGAAGGTCGACCTTTTAGACGGCACAATTGAAGTTACAAAAGATGAAGCCTATGAGTACGCACTGAAGGCGGCGAGGGAAGAAGGGCTCTTTGTAGGCATTTCTTCGGGAGCTGCACTTGCGGCAGTGGCTAAAAAGCTGCCTGAAATACCCGACGGCAAGCGCATCTTAACTTTCTGCTATGATACAGGGGAAAGATACCTTTCTGTTGAGGGCCTGTTCGACCAGGCTGAGGCCAGGGCTGAAAAAGCCTGAGGAAGATTTATTCTGAAAATTATTCAAGGCCCGGGGAAAACGCTTTTCCCCGGGCTTTTTTATTTAACCTTTTATTACGCCAACAGGCCTTAGCTTTGCCACTTTAAGCGTAATGCCGGCGTTGTGCATTACGTTTACCACGTCTGCCACATCCTTATAGGCCTCCGGCATTTCTTCGGCAATTGTCTTATGCCCGTGAGCCTGAATTGAAACTCCTTTTTTGTTGAGCTCGCTTATAAGATCGCGCCCTTTTGCATTTCTGAGTGCCTGATGACGGCTCTGCGTGCGTCCGGCTCCGTGGCAGGAGCTTCCGAAGGTTTCATGCATAGCCTTCTCTGTACCCGCCATTACGTATGAGTATCGCCCCATGTCCCCCGGAATTATAACCGGCTGCCCCGTATCCTTGTATCTTATGGGAATGTTCCTGCTTCCGGGGGCAAAGGCTCGTGTGGCCCCTTTGCGGTGGACACAGACCTTCTTCTTTTCTCCCTCAATATCGTGCTCTTCAATTTTGGCAATGTTATGGCAGACGTCATAAATAAGATGGAACCCCAGGTCACTTTCAGACATATTAAAAGTTTCCATGAGGCTTTTCTTCGCCAGGTGCATTATAACCTGGCGGTTATTCCACGCAAAGTTGGCCGCGGCCTGCATGGCGCCAAGATACCTCTGCCCTTCATCGGACTTAACCGGTGCGCAGGCAAGCTGGCGGTCGGGAAGCCTGAAGCCGTATTTGCTCCCGGCTTTTAAGAGCACCTTCAGGTAATCGTCGCAGACCTGGTAGCCCAGGCCGCGGCTTCCGGTATGAATTAAAACAACAAGCTGTCCCTTAAAAAGCCCGAAGACATTGGCCGTTGCTTCATCATAAATATTTTCCACAACGTCCACTTCCATAAAGTGATTGCCGGAGCCTAGAGTGCCCACCTGGTCTAAACCCCTTTCAATTGCCCTTTCAAAAACGCTTTCGGGGTCTGCACCCTTAAGCATTCCCGACTCTTCCGTAAACTCCGTGTCCTCACCGCTTCCGAATCCTTTTTCAATTGCCCAGTGAGAGCCCATACGGAGTATGCGTTTCATCTCCTGAGGGGAAACTTTTTTTATTGCCCCGCTCGAGCCGACGCCGGTCGGGACATTACGGAACATATTTTCAACAAGTTTCGGGATTCTTTTCTCCAGAGGCTTATATTCAAGTGAAGTGGCAAGAAGCCTTACGCCGCAGTTGATGTCGTAGCCGACGCCGCCGGGAGAAACGACGCCGTCATTTAAGTCCGTTGCAGCAACGCCTCCTATCGGGAATCCATAGCCCCAGTGAATGTCAGGCATGGCAAGGCTGTACTTCTGAATTCCGGGCAGGTGGGCAACGTTTACCACCTGGTTAATCGCCTCGTCGTTTTTTAGGCCCGTCTCAATCATCTCTTGCGATATATAAATTCTGCCCGGGACCCTCATGTCCTTATGGCGCGGGATCTCCCAGAGTTCATCGGTGATTTTATTAAGTTCAATGCCGTTAACAAGCATAGGCTCACCTGTTAAATATCAAAAACGATTCTTGTTACAAATTCGTTATTTTGTTTCACAATATTCATGTTGTGGAAAGTCACAGCCTTTATCTCCTCTTTAAGGGAGTGCCTTTCGATCGAGAACTCCTCCCCTTCCAGACGTGCTACAAGGTAAAATTCATCATTATCTTTTTCAATTGTAAGTCCGCTTACGCGCGCGGGGATCCAACGGTGGACAAAAAGCAGGTAATTTAATTCGCTTAAGAAACCTACCAGGAGCTCCTCCGGGGAGAGCTCTCTTAAGGTAATATCTTTTACATCATTAATATAGGGAACAAAGTCACTTCCCAGCACCGCCTCAAGCCATGCCTGTGCGGAGTTATTAAACAGCTCCTCAAGCCTCTCTCCCCTGACCTCAACGGCAATATCGGCCGTGTGTTCAAGGAAACGGTATTTTATATGATTATCCATAATTTTATGCATGCCTTAATTTACAGAATATTTCAATTCATAAATCCTGCCATCTACCAGATCTCAAAAGACAGAATACGGGAAAATTACCGAAGTACGGATTCCTCTTGCTAAAAAATTTATTTATACCTAAGTTACCTGCGCTAAATGATCAGGACCAATAAATTTTAGTCCTGCAGCAAATCAAGCCGTTATAGCAAGTTTAAGATACAAATCTACTATTTTGCTATCAGCGTGGTTTAAAGAAATAATTCGGATAAAAGGCAGAACGTTCTTTAAATACTATGATAGTAATAATCATCCCGAAAAGTGCCATTCTTATTGTAAATTTTTATCCCATGCATTATAAGGTATGGGACAGATAATGAGAGAATTAGATCAATTTACTTTGGGAAGCTATTGAGCCCTTACATTCAAAAAATACTTACGGAGTTCTGCATTTCAATGATTATGTAATTTTTTGTGTAAATGGAGGAATAACTTAAAATGAAGCTCTTTAGGTTGTTATTTAGTTTTACAATTTGTGTTTATTTTTTATTCATTATTGCCTTTAATCAGCCATCTTACCCTCAAACATGGGAGAAAGTAAATTTACCACAGCAGGAGTGCCTTTATTCAGGGGCCGACATTACCTTCTCAAATAAAGAGAACGGCTGGCTATGGATCTACTTCCAGAAAGAATCACCCTATGGTGATTATTATAAATATCTTTACAGGACCACCGACGGAGGCAGTAGCTGGAATGCCGTTAACTCCCAAACCACGAAGAGATTTTCCTGGTGCAACCTTTATTCCACAAGTCCTGAAGATCTGACATGTGTGGAGAATTTCTCTTCCGACAGCTTATTTTTTATTCATACCACTTCTGACGGGGGTATAAGCTCCGATACAGTCTGGATTAAGGGCAGGGCACCGGGATGCATGTACTTTTTTGATAAAGATAACAGGATCTCTTTTTCTGAATACAGGTGGTTTACTTCAGACGGGGGGCATACATGGACAAAAGGAACCGACGGCCACAGACTGGCTGGGGTTACAGAAGTGGATTTCGTAAATGAAAGGCTTGGCTGGATCGTAAGGAGCTGCTCGGACTCTTTTACTGATGCCGGATCAATTCTTAATACTACTGACGGGGGAAAATCCTGGCAATACCAGGATACGATAGCATACATTATGCATGGGGTGGATTTCCTGGATTCCCTAAGGGGGTTTGCAGTGGGAACTAATTTTGCTTATGGGACCGGAAACTTTTATTCCACCACCGATGGCGGAAATAAATGGACACAGCAAACTTATTACAGAACAGGTGCCTTCAGGAAAGTAAAGTTCCTTGACGATAAGAATGGATGGATCACCTGTGGTGTTCCCGGCTTGAAAAACATGGGGGCTATTCTCAGGACAACAGATGGAGGGAAAACCTGGACTAAACAGATAGAAAAAATCGGTGCCGACCTGAGAAAGATGATTCTCCTTAAAGCTGACAAGGTTGCCTATGTATTCGGAGATGGCGATGATAGGCAGCATCATTTTCTCTACAAGGCTGATTTAAGCGGGATCTCGGAAGTAAGTAAAGAAGAAACGCAGCACCCAAAGGATTTTAATTTAGAGCAGAACTATCCAAATCCCTTCAATTCAAGCACAACGATTGAATACTCCATAGATCAGCCATCCAATGTAAAACTAATTATTTGTAACAGTTTAGGAAAGGAGGTAAAAACAGCCACAACGGGTTATCATGATAAAGGACCCTACAAATTCCATTGGGATGGACGGGACAACAATCGGCGTGAACTTCCATCAGGCGTTTATTTCTACAGGTTAATTACAGAAAACAAAAGTGAGTCTAAAAAGCTAATATTATTAAAATGAGCGCCAAGCGAAGCTTGGGCGAATCTAGTTGAGTGAGGCGGAGAGAAAGTTGCGAAATCTCTGCCAAGTCCCAATCGTGGTAAAACTCTAAAGCCACGTAGCGAGAAACCGGGGTATGACTGGAAACGGTCACACTCTAAGCGGTTTGACAAAGTAACCTTTAAGGGTGCAACGCAAATGACCGGGTTGTAATGCAAATGAACACAGATGTAGCCTCGTAAAGATCTTAATGAAGTGGACGAGCCGTTATTTTATCGGCGAAGTCAGCATTATAAACCTTAGACTTAGAGATCGGTTTATAACACTTCCGGGGTACCAGTGATGACACGGTCAGACAGATAGCTCAGGAACTTGGGAAGCCCTCGCCTCAAATGAAAGGTCCTTCCTATAAGGAAACGAAGTGGAAGGAAAAGGGGCAGGGTGGCGGATGAAGCCGTAGTACCGATTGATGGCAAAGTGAAGTAAAACACTGCCGTAGGGAAGGGCTTCTGCTGGATAGAGAGTAACCAAAGAAATGAAGGATAAGTGTATTGCAGAAATGCTAAGAAACACAGCTAAAATTCAGGAATTTCAGAGGAAGCTATACGAAAAGGCTAAAAGTGATAAGAAGTTCAGGTTCTACAGCCTGTACGATAAAACCTATCGCACAGACATACTGGAGGAGGCTTATCGCAGGGCCAAATCCAATGGCGGGGCTGCAGGAGTAGACGGCGTAACCTTCAGTGACGTTGAATCAAAAGGCGCAGCTGAATACTTAAATGAACTTCAGACGGAGCTTAAGACAGAACAGTACAGGCCCAAACCGGTTCTGAGGGTATATATCCCGAAGGCAAACGGAAAGATGAGACCTCTCGGGATACCCACAGTAAAGGACAGGATTGTGCAGACAGCTTTTCTTATGGTAATAGAGCCGATCTTTGAGGCTGACTTCTCAGAACAAAGCTATGGGTTCCGACCTAAGAAGAGTGCACATGATGCAGTGCGTGAGATTTACAAATACCTGAACTGGGGATGTGAGGAGGTCTATGATGTTGATCTTGAGAAGTACTTCGAGACAGTAGAGCACTGGAAGCTCATGAAGCTCCTATCCAGACGGATAAGCGACGGACGTGTTCTTCATGTCATAAAACAGTGGCTTAGCTGCGGGTACGTGGAAAATGATCAGCATCACAAGACAAAGCGAGGTACACCACAGGGAGGAGTGATAAGTCCACTTCTTGCAAACATATACCTAAATCCTGTGGATAAGGCTTTTGAGAGAAGCAAGATAGGAAATATAAGTAAAGGGTCAATTCATATCGTAAGATATGCCGATGACATGGTTATTCTGGCACAGAAGAACCTTGAGACGGGAATAAGTCTTCTGGAGCATTATGTTGAACGTCTTGGGCTGAAGGTAAATCAGGAAAAGACAAGAAGACTTAATCTGAAAGAAGACAAGAGACTGGAGTTCTTAGGCTTTGAGTTCTTTAGAGCCAATAGCTGGAAGACCGGTAAAAGACTCATACTTGTAAGACCTAGTCAGAAGAGTCTGAAGAAGTGCAGAGAGAGGGTAAGGACACTTATCAGTCATAAAATCCCCCTGAAAGTACAGGACCAGATAAATAACCTGAACAGGTTTTTAACCGGCTGGACAAACTACTTCAGGCTTGGAAGCTGCTCAAAAGAGCTATACGAGGTAAACCATTATGTCAATAAAAGAGTAAGAAGACTCCTGCAGAGGCATAAGGGAAGAAGCGGATACGGATACAGAAAAGTCACCTCTGAGTATCTGTACGGTAAGCTCGGACTGTTCTATAACTATAAGGTTCAATCACTTAACCCGTAAGTAGAATTTGTCTAGGAAAGCCGTATGAGGGAAAACCTCACGTACGGTTTGATGAGGGTTTGAGGGAAACATAGTGGAAACATTGTTGCGCCCTCATCCTACTCTACGA
>JBLMYS010000385.1:0-10850 GCA_050258415.1 Acidobacteriota bacterium
AAGCGCTTTCTCATTTCTCTTATTTACAGCATCTATATGTTCAGAAAGAGTCATTATAATTTATCCTCCATGTACTTTATTATAGTGTTAAGGTCCTTATCGCCTCTTCCGCTTACGTTTACAACTACAATCTCCCCTTCCTTTGTCTTCGGCACAAGGTGTTCCAGGTATGCAACCGCGTGCGCGCTTTCCAAGGCCGGAAGAATTCCCTCATATCTGGAAAGATCAATTGTGGCTTTAATGGCTTCCTCGTCCGTTACAGAAACGTACTCTACTCTTTGCAGGTCTTTAAGGAAACTGTGCTCCGGCCCCACACCCGGATAATCTAACCCGGCTGAGATCGAATGCACCTCATTTATCTGCCCGTCTTCATCCTGAAGAACGTAAGTCCTCATCCCCTGAAATATCGCGTCTTTTCCGAGTGTAAGCGAAGCGCAATGCTTTCCTGAATCTATTCCAAGTCCCGCCGCCTCAACGCCAATTAGCTTTACATCTTCATTTAAGAACCTGTAGAACATGCCCATAGCATTGCTGCCGCCGCCAACGCAGGCAAGTATATAGTCCGGAAGCTTTCCCTCGGCCTTTAAGATCTGGCTGTATGTTTCATTTCCGATAACGGATTGAAAAT
Source organism: Acidobacteriota bacterium (assembly GCA_050258415.1). Classification (GTDB taxonomy): domain Bacteria; phylum Bacteroidota; class Ignavibacteria; order Ignavibacteriales; family SURF-24; genus JAAXKN01. Next base: position 629 of record JBLMYS010000385.1, read on the forward strand.
CCCTTACGATCTGGGGATACGGATGAGGCCCTACAACAGAACCAATTATATAATAAGTATCCTTAACATTAGCCACCCAGTCGCGTATCGCTTCATTCGTTGCGTCTTTAAGAGTCCTGCTTCCTGAAGTAACAGACCTTACCTCGGCTCCCAGCATTTTCATCCTGTAGACGTTCATCTTCTGACGTTCAATATCGGTCTCACCCATAAAAATCTCGCACTTAAGCCCGAACTTTGCGCATACAGTCGCCGTTGCAACCCCATGCTGCCCGGCGCCCGTCTCGGCAATAATTCTTTTCTTTCCGAGCCTTTTGGCCAGCAGTATCTGCCCTAATGTATTATTAAGCTTATGTGCCCCCGTGTGGCAAAGGTCCTCTCGCTTCAAGTAAATTTTAGCCTTCCCGTAGCGCGCGCTCAGCCTTTCTGCAAACGTCAGCGGTGTCTCGCGCCCGTTGTAGTTTTTCTGGAGCGAATAAAACTCAGCAAGAAATTTCTCGTCCGTTTTTACTTCGTTATAAAGCGCTTCCAGTTCGTCCAGCGCGTTTATTAGAGTCTCCGGCACAAACCTCCCGCCGTATTTCCCGTATTTACCCTTATTCCCGGGCATCGTGTATTCACTATTATTTATCATTTATTTCACCTTCTATAATTGCTTTGTTCTGAGGTTATTCAGAACATTAAAAAATTCCTTCACCTTTGCGTGGTCTTTCTTCCCCGGTTCGCTTTCCAGAGAAGACGATAGATCTACAGCATAAGGCTTAATTGTGTTATAAATAAATCCTATATTTGTAGCCGAAACTCCTCCGGCCAGAATAATTCTCTTTTTAATTTCGTCAGGAATAATCTCCCAGTTAAAGCTTATCCCCGTGCCTCCGAACTGGCTTCCCGTAAATGAATCCAGAAGCGCCCGCGCATTCTTGTAGGAATCAAGAACTGAAAAATCAAACCCCTCTTTCATCCTGAAACTTTTAATTACAGGAAAAGTGATCTTACTTACCTCGTCTGGAGTCTCATCCCCGTGCAGCTGAACGGCGCTTAAATTTAACCTTCTGGCAGCTTCATTTACAGCCTCAGCACTTTCATTTACAAACACCCCTACTGTTTTTGTATCCGTGTGCAGACATCCTGTTATCTCCTCTGCGGAGCTATAATCAATAAACCTCTTACTCTTATTGTAAAATATAAAGCCCAGCATATCTGCTCCCATCGCCTCGCATAATATTGCGTCACGTACGTTTGTTATTCCGCAAACTTTCACCTTCATCTTATGCACCACTCTTTTAATTCCTTTATGGCCATGGCAACGTCACTTTTCCTCATTAAATGCTCTCCAACCAGAATGGCACCGGCTCTTGTCTTTTTAATCTCTTCAACACTTTCACGGCTCTGGATTCCGCTTTCAGAAACCACAACCACATCACCCGGCAGCGCCCTGGATACTTCCAGAGTTGTCCTCAGATCAGTTACAAAATTTTCCAGGTTCCGGTTATTGATCCCTATAAGCCTGTTCACACTGAAATCAATCTTCTCAAGCTGGCGCTCTGAATGCACTTCAAGCAGCACTTCCAGTCCCGCCTCAGTTGCCGCATGTGTAAGCTCTGCGATCTCACTTTTTGACAATGCCTCAGCAATAAGTAACATTGCGTCTGCTCCGTTAGCTTTGGCTTCATATACCTGAAAAATGTCTATTATGAAATCCTTCCTTAAAACAGGTATTGTCCTTTCCTCCGCTATATCCCTCAGAAACTCGATATTCCCCTGAAAGAAATCTTTATCTGTAAGAACAGAAACTGCGCTTGCGCCATTACTCATGTACGCCTTTGCGATCTCAAGGTGGTTAAAGTCCTTTCTTATCAGCCCCTTCGAAGGACTCGCTTTTTTAACCTCGGCAATAATTGAAAGGCTTTGTTCGGCCTCAATTTTTCCTCTTAAGCTTAAGGCCGCCCTGTCAAAGAAAGGTGAATCCTGAAAGTCACTCAGGCAGTACCTTTTCCTTAGTTCTTTTACTTCCTCTTTTTTGCGATCAATAATTTTCTCAAGAATACTCATGCGGCCTTTGCTCCGAATTGTTTAAGGCAGTTTAACTTTGCAAGAGCCGATCCGCTTAATATCGATTCCTCAGCCGCCTGCCTGCATTCCATAAGATTACCTGAAAAGTCCGCGCAGTAAAGAGCCATTGCGGCATTGGCGGCAATTACATAAAAAGCGGAATTTTTCTTTCTTTCCTCAAAGAGATCCATAATTATCGCCGCGTTATCCTCTGGCGTATTCCCCTTAAGCTCGTCAATCTTTACTTCCGGGTAATCAAAAGTCTCATTTGATATCTGATAGAAAGATCCTTTACTGTCTTTCGAATATTCATATACGCACGTGGGCTCGGTTAAAGATATCTCATCAAACCTGTCCCCCGTGTTAATAAAACATACTTTCTCCATATCCAGGTACATTGCGGCTTTTGAGAGCACTTCAGAGGCGTCCTTATTAAATACCCCTATCAGCTGCTTTTTCGTCCCTGCGGGATTTGTAAGTGGCCCAAGGAGGTTAAAAACAGTTTTAATCCCGAGCTCTTTTCTTACAACAGCGGCGTATTTCATGGCGGGGTGATAGTTGGGGGCGAATAAAAATGCTATCCCCACTTCTTCAAGCGCCCTTGCGGTCTCATCTGCCGACATGTTGATATTTATCCCCAGCTCCGTCAGAACGTCGGCGCTTCCGCACTTGCTGGAAATTGAACGGTTGCCGTGCTTTGCCACTCTTGCGCCCGCGCCCGCCACGACAAAAGCTGTAGCGGTTGAAATGTTGAATGTTCCCGAATAATCCCCTCCGGTTCCGCAAACGTCAATAAGGTTGCTTGTGTCTGTATTAACCTTTATGCTTTTATCCCTCATTGCCTTTGTAAAGCCCGCTATCTCCTCGGGAGTTTCCTTCTTAGCCTTCAGGGCAATCAGAAACCCGGAGAGCTGCGAGGTATTTATGTTCCCGCTCATTATCTGATCCATAACGTAATAGGATTCCTCGAAGGAAAGGTTTTCTTTTGATATTACTTTTTCTAAGTATTGCTTCATCATAGTTCTAACCAGTTATTTATTATTTTTTTACCTTCAGTAGTTAATATTGATTCCGGGTGAAACTGTATTCCTTCAACCGGGTAATGTTTGTGCCTGACACCCATAATAATTCCGTCACGGGTTTCAGCCGAGACTTCAAGCTCATCCGGCAGGCTTTCCTTCTCGATTATAAGCGAGTGATAACGTGTGGCTTTGAAATTCTGGCTAATCCCCTTAAAAATTGTACGCCCGTCGTGTATTATTTCAGAAGTCTTGCCATGCATCATCATTGGAGCCTTTATGATTTTGCACCCGAAACTAAAGCCTATCGCCTGATGCCCCAGGCATACGCCGAGCGTTGGGACACTATGACTGACCTTATCCAGAATGCCCAGTGAAAACCCAGAGTCCTCCGGGCGACCGGGACCGGGAGATATAACAACCTTACCGGGAGCGATTTTATTTATCTCTTCTTCGCTTAGAGCGTCATTTCTTCTTACCACAAGCTCGTGCCCGAAGCTTCCTAAAAGCTGCACAAGGTTGTACGTAAAGGAATCGTAGTTATCAATTACAAGTATCTTCATCTATCCCTCCGGCATATATTAAAGCGCGGTATAACACTTCTGATTTATTTCTTATCTCTTTTTCCTCAAGCTCCGGTATGCTGTCGGCAACAATTCCTGCTCCCGCCTGCCAGTGAATTTTGCCTCCCCCGGCAAAGAGTGTTCTAATTGCAATGCACATATCCAGGTTCCCTGAAAAATCTATATGCCCTATCGCCCCGGCATAAATATTTCTTCTTTGCTTTTCATACCCTTTTATCAGCTGCATCGCCTTTATTTTTGGCGCGCCTGTTACGGTTCCCGCCGGAAAGCACGCCTTCAGCGCGTCCACACAATCTTTTTTACTTTCAAGCTTTCCTTCAACACGCGAGACCATATGCATAACGTGCGAATACCTCTGCACCGTCATCTGCTGCACAACGCTGATCGAATTATATTCGCATACACGCCCCAGGTCATTGCGCCCCAGGTCCAGAAGCATTACGTGCTCCGCCTGCTCCTTCGGGTCTCCCGTAAGATCCATCTCAAGCTTTTTATCCTCTTCGGGAGTCCTGCCTCTTTTTCTTGTACCTGCAATAGGCATGGTTTCAACTGTGCGGTTTTTAACTTTAACCAGGTTCTCGGGCGAAGTGCCTATAACGGTAAGCATGTCCCCATATTCAAGGAAGTACATATAAGGGGATGGATTCATAATTCTTAAAGCCCTGTAGACGTTCAAAAGGTCGCCTTCATAGCCCGAAGAAAAACGCTTTGAAAGCACTATCTGGAAAATGTCCCCTTCGGTTATCCTTTCTTTGCTTTCATGAACAAGCCTCTTAAACTCATCACTCTCGATGCTGCTTTCAACCTCACCTGTAAGGCGGAAATTGGATTTGAAGTCGATGGGCCTTGCAAGCTCTTTTCTTAGTTCTGAAAGCCTCTCCTTTGCCCTCTGGAAAGCGCTCACAAAGTTAGTATTGCTTTCTACCGATACATTGGTAATTAAGATGATCTGGTGCTTATAGTGGTCAAATGCAATAAGCGTTTCATAAAGCCCCAGAATGGAATCGGGGTTTTCGCTTTTCCCTTCTCCAAAATCGACCACGTTTTCTATAAGCCCTATATTCTCATAACCTATATAGCCAACAAGGCCGCCTGTAAAGAAAGGGAGCTCTTCAATTATGGGGAAGCTTCTTGAATTCATCTCCCGTCGTACATAATCAAAAAGATTTTCCTTTATAAGAGTCTCTTTCCCGTCTTCAGAAATGGTAATATTTTCACCGTGATTAAAGAAAAATTTCTTCGGGTCTTTCCCAATAAAAGAGTAGCGTCCCAGGGCCTCTTTTCCTTCAACCGATTCCAGAAGAAAGCAGTGCTTGTCTTTCTCCCTAATCTTCAGGTAGGCAAGAACAGGCGTCAGGAGGTCGGCCGTTATGACCTCATAGACAGGTACAAGCTTATACTGAAGAGCCAGTTTTTCAAAATCTATAAATTTCATTTTATTCCCATGTACAAAAAAAAAGCCCTTCTTAGTAAACTAAGAAGGGCTTTTCTGGTTAAAATAATATATTACACCGCTTTAATTCACTAAGTCTCCATATATAGGTATACGCCACCAGCTTCCCCAAGAGGTCATAGTTAAATTAAAGCTATATGTATTATTTGCTAGTTTCATAATTTTAAAAGTTAATATATCAAAAAATCCCCGGATTAATCAAGAGCATTTCAAAATATTTTTTAAGGATTGCCAGATATCCCTTTCCTCTTATAACTTAAAACTCAAAACTTAAAACTCATAATTCCTCATAATTCCTCATAATTCCTCATTATCCCGCTTCTTTCACAGCCATGGAACGGTTCACAACCTCCAGATAACTGTCAAAAAGCCTTGAGAAAATGTTGCTCCACGTCTGCTCAATGGCATAATCATATGCCCTTCGCCCCATTTCAAGACGCCCGCTTCTGTCATTCGCAAGCCTGAGGATCTTTCGCGACAGATCCCCTGCATCCCTCGGCTCTGCAATAAGCCCCGTAACCTCATCCTGAATTACGTCGTAGGCTCCTCCTTCCCTTACACATATGGCGGGAATGCCTGAAGCCATAGCCTCCAGCGTCACGTTGCCGAAGGTTTCTGTAGTAGATGGAAATACAAATACATCACTCGAAGCAAATGCCGTCGATAGGCTTTTCCCCTTCTGATAACCTAAGAATACCGCGCCGGGCATCATCTTCTCCAGTTCATTCTTCACCGGTCCGTCACCCGCCAGCACAAAAACAATATCATCCCTCCTGCCCGAGATAATCCTGGACGCGTTTGCAAATGTCAGCAGGTCTTTTTCCCATACGAGCCTCCCGGCATAAAGAATTACCGTCTTATTCTCAAGCCCCAGGCTCCTTCGCCACTCCTCGCTCCTGAACCTTGGACTGAACATTTCGCTATCCACTCCATGCGGAAGCAGCGTAAGGTTATTTATTCCGTGCGAACGCAAAATCTTAATAATAGGATTGGATGGTACGTATACCGTCCGGCACTTATTGTACAGCTTCCTGAAATAGCTCCAGCCGTAGCTTTCAAGCGCCTGCACCCTGTAATATTTTGCGTAACTTGCAAAATGCGTGTGATAGGTTGCCACAGTCGGAACCTTCAGCTTTGCCCCGGCCCTTGCCGCGGCATAACCCAAAGGGCACGGACTGTTGAAATGTATTATGTCAGGATTAAACTTCTGCAACTCCTCCCTCAGACTGCTGAAGGGCGGAAGCGAAATTTTATATTCTTTATAAAGAGGAAAAGCAAAGGATGGAACGGTAAACATTTTTGTAGGGCGGTCCTCCACGGGAGGATTGACGGCTGAAAAGAATACATTCTGTATACCCCTTTTATTCAGCTCGTCTATAAGATTATAGAGAACGCGCGTCACGCCATCGAGCCCCGGCTGCATTGAAGCCGCAAAATAGGCAACCCGAAGATTTGAAAGATCATAAATATCTCTGAACATGGTACCTTAAAGATAAAAGTTATTGTCAGGATAATGTATTTACTTCAATGTACACATTTTCCTTTATACAACCTAATATCTTTACTGGTCCATCCACTCCCTGAATCCTGAGGCGCGCCTGCGGCTCACAATTACTTCCTCAGAACTTTTTGGCCTTAGCTCCAGCTTCAGGCTTCCGCTGAAATATGTATGAACGCTTTCAACTGAATGAATATTTACAATAAACTGCCTGCTTACCCTGTAGAATTCCACGGGGTTAAGCTCACCTTCCAGTACTTCCATTGTGTAATCGGTCACAAATTTCTTCCCACTGTTAAGAACTATATAGGTAAGCTTGTTCTCAGAGTGGAAATATGCTATCTCGCGGCAGCTTACCCTCTGATAAGCCTGCCCCGTTTTTATCAGGAAACCCGTCTTATATACCTGCTGGTTTAAGCCTATTTTCTTCAGGATTTCCTGAATCTCCTTTGCTCCCTGCGGCGCGGGTCCCTTAAGCCTCATAAATTTCTCCAGGCTTCTTTTCAGGTCCTCTGCCTTTACCGGTTTCAGAAGGTAATCTATGCTGTTTACACTGAAAGCCTTAATGGCGTATTCATCGAACGCTGTGGTAAAGACTATGGGAGCATCTATTTCTATGCGGTTAAATATCTCAAAACACAGCCCGTCCGAAAGCTGTATATCCATAAATATCAGATCCGGATGCTCGTTACCGGAAAACCATTCCACCGAGGCTTCAATGCTGTCTAATGTGTCAAGCACTTCAATCGATTCGTCAGCCGACTCAATCAGCTGCCTCATTCGCCTGGAAGTCAACACCTCGTCTTCAATAATCAGTACTTTCATTTCGTCCTTCAGCTTTAATTTTCTTCAGGCTTTATCATTGGAACCCTGACGCGGAATATGCCGCCAGCATCCTCAACTTTAATATTTCTTCTTCCCAAAAGCCTGTAGCGCTCTGTTATATTCTCAAGCCCCAGCCCCGTATGCTTCTGAGTGGAAATCTTCTTCTGCAGGTTATTTTCCACAACAATCTCCCTATCCCCGTCGGTATAAACCTTAATTGTAAGAGGCCTGCTTTGCGAGATAATGTTATGCTTAATCGCGTTTTCGGCCAGTATCTGCAGCGTCTGCGGTGGTATTAGATAACTAGCGAACTTTCCGTCAATTTCAATCTCCGCCTTCAGGCTTTCGCCGCACCTCGCCTTGTGAAGATATATAAATGAATTTATGAACTTCAGCTCATCACACACTTTCACGAGCCTTTCACTTTTCTGCTGAAGAAGATACCTGTAGACGTCCGAAAGCTCCTGCACGAACTGAATGGCCAGATCCTTATCCGCTTCAATAAGTGACACAAGAGAGCTCAGGCTGTTAAAAAGGAAATGCGGGTTCACCTGCGCCTGAAGCGCCTGAAGCTGCGAGGAAATGTTTTCCTTCTCAAGCCTCTCCTTCTCAACTAAAGCATGACTCCACTGCCTGAAAAAGTAAAAGCTGATGTAGGCCACCTGGTACAAAAGAAAAATAGCGATAAAAACATAAACCAGGTTTTTTATTACCGGGTACGCCCCCGATACCTGGGCCTTCCTTACGGCCTCTGGCAGCAGAAGCGAAAGCATAAAACTGTAGCCCGAAATGATCACAAACATCAGAAGAAATGAATGCACCGTGTTAAGCCCTATCTGAAGCGAGAGCCTTTTTAAGGGAGACTCTTCCCACTTCCAGCGCCCTTCAAGCCACCTGTTAACCCTAAGGTTAGCCTCCAGGGTAATCAGGATCATTATGAAGTTAAAGAGCGTGTCGGCCATAAAATGCAGCAGATACGACCCGCTGAACTCCACCTTGTGACCGGGCAGAAAGTTATGATAAACAAGCGTCATCACAACCGAGATTATAATCAGTATCTCTATTTTCCGCAGATTATTTTTTATTGTTTTCATCTTTTTCTTTGTCTTAAAAGCCGGATAAGCAAAAGTACAGAGCCTTTCTGAAAAAGGCAAAGCTTAACACTAAAGTTCGTACTCTATACCGAATATCGGCATAATGCTCCACTGGTATACCGTCTCCTGCGTGTTTTCTACAGGATTCCAGTAGTAGTCGGATACATTCTTCCTGTTATATGCGTTCCATACAGAAAGGTATATGTCCAGACTCTGCGAGCTGAAGAAAAACTTACGGTCTATCCTTACGTTCAGCGAGTGATAATCGGGATACCTGGCTGCGTTAATATTGTTCGCGTCAATTACGCCCGTTCTCAACTCACGCGACTTTTCCATATCAAATGGCGTATACGGACAGCCTCCGGCGTATGTCCACCTGAGACTGAACTCCCACTCAGCTACAGGCTTATATCCCGCTATAAAGCTGAATATAAACTTATTGTCATATGCGCGGTTACGCCACACTCCCTCATAATCGCGGTAACGGCTCCTGAAATATGACGCGCTCAGAATGCCGTAATAGTTCTCCGAGAGTTTCTTCTGAACAAGTAGCTCAGTGCCCCTTGTATATCCTTTTCCCGTTGAAGAAAGTTCACTGAAGTTTCCGAAAGAGCTTCCTGTAAGCCCCCCGTCAATTACGCTTAATGAAGGGTCGCTCTTTGAAAGAGGTAGATCCATATACTCCTTATCATAAATCTCAAACGTTAGCCTTGTGTCCGGCGTTATAAGATATTCAAGCCCTGTTCCCAGGTGATAAGCCTTAATGGTTTTAAGATCCTGAAACTCACGTCTCTGCGATAAAAGCACCATCGGCAGCCTCTGATAAAACATTCCGGCGCCCGCGTTCAGCTTCAACAGTGGATTTACTTCATATGAAAGAGACACCCTTGGCGAAAAAAGAACACTTTTGCTAAGAGAGTAATAGTCGCTTCTTAAGCCAATGGAGGCGGTAAAGTTTTTATAAGGACCCGCGCTAAAGGTTGCAAAAGCGCCATACCTCTCAGGCCTCAGGTTCCGCTTTACAACAAACTCCCCTTCCGGAACCCCGAGCCTGCTCGTGTCAGCGAATTTAGTGAAGTCGTATCTTCCCTCGTCTCTATTAGCCTCAAGGCCGAACTCAATCCGGCTTAATTTGCTAAGGTCCAGATAGTTAATATTCCTGAAATTTACCGATCCCTCATAATTATCCGAAACGTAATATTTACCTTCAGTGCTCACCTTATTAAAATCGTTCTTAAAGCTCTGGAGCGAGAAAGATAAACTGGTTACAGAATACATCGCCTCATTCCAGAGCGCCTTCCACGATATCCCCGCCGTATTCTGGTAATTGTCAATTAAACCGTAGTAGCTTCCCCCCTGTTCAACGGCGTCTTTACGGCTGAAATACTCATGGTCGTCGCCAAAGATCTCAAGTAACGACAACTTATGCTTTTTACTTAAGTCATAAGTAACCTTTGCCTGCGCGTCGCCGTAACGTATAATCATCCCCCATCCCGCGGCCTTGCTGAAAAAGTCCAGATAGCTCCTCTTAAAAGATGCCAGCCACGAGCCCTGTCTATCCGGAAGCGGTCCTTCCAGAGCTCCTCCGAAGCCCGCCCAGTTGAGGTCTGCCTGAAGGTTCACTTCATCTTTACTCCCTTCCTTAAAGGTAATATCCACAATTGAAGAAAGCCTGTCGCCATACTGCGAAGAAAAGCTGC